>CANEWV010000001.1 GCA_947442905.1 Chitinophagaceae bacterium
AAGCACTTCATTGGCGTGCAGGCCACCATCTATCCATACAACCGCTTTGCCTTCGTTGGCAAGTTGTTTAGCAGTAGCATCCGATATGCCTTCTGCTCTAGCCATTTGTTGCGAAATCGATTTGTACTTAGCAAGTTTTGACAAATTTGCAGGATCAGAAACAATCACCATATACTGGGTACGACCTTCTTCGGTAGTGCCAATACTTTGTAGCTTCATTTTTTTTGAAACGGCTGCTAACTTTTGTAAATAAGATTCTGTTTGGGTATAGTTGGCTAACTTATAGTTATCGCCAATATTAAATCCAAAATGAGATTTAGGTGAAGGTACTTCTTGTGCTTGACCAACAATCGTAACAACGAATAGGGTTACAAATAGAACCGCTTTTTGAAACATATAAAGTAGTTTAGAGTTCGTAAATTAACCGAACTACTTTAAATTCTAAACTTTTGTGGGACCTTTTATAAAAGAAATAGGTTAATGCTAATGCATAGCTGCTGTTCCGCCTCTATGAACCTGTCCAAAGTGAAAAAAGCTCACAACAGCAGGCTTACTAGCTTCCAATTCTATTTTAAATATGTAATCGTAGTCATCATCTGTTAATAGCATTAAGGGCCTTTTACCACCAAGCGCTTCAATCGTTTCTAATACGGTATTGGAATGACCTACAATTAATACAGACTTTCCATTTGCATTTTGCGTGATGAGATCAAGTAAGCCCGTTAAATTTTTAGGATTATAAATCTCTAATGGCGCCTTAAAATACTTTGCGGTTTGCTTAGTTCTTTTGGTATCGGTAGAATAAACTTTTACAATCACTTCGTTTTGTAAATATGCAGCTAAATCAAGAGCTCTTTGCCTACCCGTAGCTGTTAAATCTGGATCCTGACGGTTTACAAATGCCGTGTCTTTTTCGGCGTGTCTAACAATCCAAACGGTTTTTTTTTGTGCACTGACAATCATGCATAGGTGCAATGATAGCATGAACAGAACACACTTATAAAATCTAGACATATTAATGCGCCGATTTTTCTAATTGTTCAATCGTTTTTTTAGCAGCTTCTAATCTGGCCTGTTTATTTTTTTCAATTAATTTATTAACGGCCCAATGTTCGAGTTTATGATGAATAGGAATTAATAGTGCTGCTAATGCCACAAGACTTAACAACATTAAAAAAGGTGAATGATGCGTTACTTTTTCTAAAACTGGATGAATTAATAAATTGATAAATTCAAACACCATTAATAAAGAAACAACACTTAAAAACTGAATCACTTTTGTATTGGTAATATGTTTTCTGCTAAATAAAATAAATACCATCAAAAAACTAATAATACCAAGTCCTAAAAAAGTATATTCTAAATTTTGTTTGCGCGCTTCATTTGACTGTTCTGTTTCTAGTTTTAATTCTGCAAGTCGTGCTTCTTCTTCGACAGCCATTAACTGCGCTTGTTGCAGCGCTCTGATATTAGAAACGCTGTCATTTGCAATTCTATATATTTCAGAATATTTAAAAGCACTATCAATATTGGTGTCATGATAAATGTTTAACAAAAGCTTTGCCGGATCTATATTTAAGGTATAAAAGGCAGTGTTCTTAACACTAGAAATGGCTCTGGTAGCATATAGTTTGGCCGAATCTGTTTGATTGGAAGCGTAGTAGTATTGCGCAATTGCATTATAAGCAGTACTTGCAAATTTTGGGGAGCCAATTCTATTTGCTTCCTCTAGTGCTAGATTCCAATAATTTAATGCTAAACCAGAATTTTTCATAGCGGCATGAATACTTCCAAATTGTAGATAAGTTGAAGTTAACCAATATTTAATGCCTGAGTTGATTGCAAGTTCATACGCTTTTTGTGTATATATAAGTGCCGAATCAATTTTGCCCATAGCTAAATAAATAGTGCCCATATCATTGACCGCACAAATAGAAATAATATCAGGTTCATATTTAGAACCTGCTTCAATGGCTGCTTTATTATATGAAATGGACTTTTCAAAATCACCCATTGTCAAATAAGTGAGGGCTAACATAGCTTTACCAAAAGTCTTTAACCTATCATTGTTTGATTTTTCGGCAACTTGATTTGCTTTAATACCAAACTCTAAACTTTTTACTTTATTACCAAAGGCAATGTAATCATAACACAAACAAGCATAGCCTAATAACTGACAAACTAAATCATTGTTTTTTTGACCGTGTAATAATATAATTTCAGAGTTATGCATATCCTCTACCGGATTGGTTTCGGAAATGGTTAAAGCCGACATTGCTAAATAATATCTGGCGCTATCATTTTTTTCAGCTGCAATTTTAGGTAGCAACGAATCAAGATTAGGGGGTTTTTGAGAAAAATCGATTTTAGCTCCTTGCCCAAAACTATTCGTAAAAGAGAAGAGCAAATACAAACAAACGACAATGACTTTTTTCATAGATATTAATTGGTGCTTGCAATATAACAATATTTAATAAATATGTTGGCTTGTTGGGCATTTATGCACGCTTCTGGACTATTCAGGGAAATAAAAAAAGGCCCAGTTAGAAACTAACTGGACCCTTTTAATATGCAAGAGAAAATTTTAATTGTCTTTACAAAGTGGGTTTAATAATAACTCTGTAGAAGATATAGGCCAGATATACTGTTGTGCATCTGCTTTAATTTCACCTACACCAGGTTTTGCTGGCAAAGGAAGACCTAGACGAGTAATGTCAGTACCACTAACACCCTCTCCTAATAACTCGATACGTCTTTCTTTTACAATTGCATTTGCTAGCGCTGTTGCGTTAGCAAAGTCTGCAGCTGTAAATACAGTTGATGCATCTGAACGGCCGCGAACTGCATTTAATAAAGCAATTGCTTGTGCATCTACGGTATTCAATGAACGCACTCTTGCTTCTGCTAAACTAAGAAGTACTTCAGCATATCTGATTACAGGTGCATAGTCAGTAAAGATAGATGCTACACTGTATTTTGTTAAATAGCTTTTACCACCATATACACCAACCATAGATCTTCTTTTATCCGTTGTTTTCCAACCAGCATCAGCAATGATACCAGTAGATAATAAAGAGTACTCTCCATTACCACCATTAAATGCTGCAGGGCCATAATAGTAGCCTAATTGATTTTGTGTACCTGGTGCTTCATTAGAAGCAAATGGCATAGACAAAATAGATTCAGTAGTTGTATAAGGCGCTTTAAATACATTCGTAATATCTGATTGTAACGCATGTGCTACACCAGATGCAGCAGTATAAGGTGCTGCACTGCTTACTATTTTATTAGCTTCAGTAATCACATTTGAATAACGACCCATGCTCATGTAAACTCTAGTTTTTAGAGCGATTGCTGTATTCTTGTGCGCGCGAATGGTATTGTTTAAAGCAGAGCTATAACTAGCAGGCAAATTGGTTTCAGCAAAATCTAAATCTGCTAAAATTTGTGTGTACACTTCTGCTACTGTTGCTCTTGCTTTTGCATAATCATCAGAACCTGTGTTGCCTTTTAAACGCATTGGCACACCAGGCTTAGATCCATTGCCATCCCAAAAAGGACGTGCATATAATTGTAGTAAAGAGTAATAACTTAAAGCTCTAAGCAAACGTGCTTCGGCTTGATAGTTATTAGAAAGTGGAGTACCAACAACTGCAGTTCCTTTAGCGGTCATACCTTCTAAAAAAACGTTTGTTAAGTTAATTACATAGTAGGCTCTTGACCAATGGTTTTGAACCGAGTTGGTAGAACTGTTTGAAGGCGTATAGTTCCAAACATCAAAACCCGTAACTACGTTGGTTCTTTCATTCATAAAATCACCACCACGGATATCGTTAAATATTTGGTAACGACCACCGTACATACCTGAATTTTTAATAGAGGCATAAATTGCTCTTACCTGTCCTTCAACTCTATCCTTACTATCAAATGCAGTAAGATCAGAAATTACGTTGGTAGGAACCGGATTTACAAAATTTTCTTTGGCACAAGAGGTCATTTGAACAAGACCTGCTGCCATCAAAATGTATAATAGATTCTTTTTCATTTTTCTTAATTAATAGTTTAACAATTAGAACCCAACGTTGATACCAACAGTAATTGTGCGTTGGTTAGCTACGGTGTTTCTGTCAACACCAAAATTGGTAGTGCCGTTTCCGTTTGAAGAAACCTCAGGATCAGGTCCTGGATATGCTGTTAAGATAAGCAAGTTGTTTCCTGAAACATAAAAACGAGCATTTGAAATTTTGATTTTTTCCAACATATTTTTTGGAATATTGTATCCAATTGTTAGGGTTCTTAACTTAATAAAATCACCTTTAAATACATTGATGTCAAGAGGGAAAGAAGAACCGTTAGAAACGTTATCTCCAAACACAGCTCTTGGAAATTCAGTAACATCTCCAGCTTTCTGCCATCTATTTAATACACCTACTTCATTATTCCAGAAACGTTGGTCTCTTAAACCTGCTTGTGTACCATAATACAACCAGTTACCCATTTGGTAGGTAAATAAAGCATTCAATTCAAAATTCTTGAATCGTAGATTGTTTTCAAAACCGCCAAATATTTTAGCGTGTGTATTTTTGTATACAATCGCATCTGCACTACTTACAGTTGGAGCTACGCTACCATCTGCATACATGAAACGAGATTGACCCGCTGGTGCAACGTGTTGGAATAATACTTGTCTACCTTGAGCATTCAAGAAAATTCTACGTCCAGAAGCTGGATCAACGCCCGCTGTTCTTGTTACAAACAACATACCAATTGGTTGACCAGGTATTGTGATGCTTGGGTTTTCTAGGCCACCTGTAGAACCAATGATATTAGTGATACCAGGTGCTAAAGACAATACTTTATTATCGTTGGTTGATAAATTAAATGAAGTAGTCCAAGAGAAATCTTTGTTTTGAACTACGTTGTATTTAATATCAAATTCAAAACCTCTATTGTACATAGAACCAATGTTGGTAGGGATATTTGATGGTAAACCAGCAGATGGAGGTTGTGGTACAAATAATAATAAACCGTCGTTGTTACTATTGTAGTATCCGATCTCTGCAGTTAAACGATCATTAAATAAACCAAAGTTTAAACCAACATCCGTTTTTTTACTCGTTTCCCAAGTAAGGTTTGGATTACCTGCTTGGCTATAACCTACAGTTCCAGCACTTCCATATAAACCAGAGCTAAATGTTGACAATGAAGCAAAGTTTCCTAAGCCACCAATATTACCAACTTTACCATAGCTACTTCTTAAACGTAAGCTGCTAAATACTTTGTCTAACTTGATGTTCTGAATGAATTTTTCAGATAGCACATCCCAGCTTGCAGACACACCCCAGAAAATACCATACTTACTATTCACACCTAATTGAGATGCTCCATCTCTACGTACGTTAGCCGTTAAGAAATATTTTCTTTTATAATTATATTGTCCACGAGCAAACTCTGAGTACAAATAGTTTTCTCCAATACCTAGTCCAGAAGTGTTAGGTGTAACCCATCCACCCTGAATATTTGTAAATGCAGGATCCGCAACAGTTACACGGTTTAAACCATAGCTGTTTTGGTCAGATTTTTGTTGCTCAATACCTGCAAGCACACTAACTGTATGGTCTTGTGCAAACACTTTATCAAATTGAGCAGTAGTTGTCCAAACCCAACGTTTGTTTTTGTTAAATATAGCAGAAACAGAACCTGTAGTTGAAAAACCTTCTCCAGATAATGGATGAGAAAATACATCATTGTCAACCATTAAATAATCAAGTCCATATTGTGTTCTTACAGCTAACCAATTTACAGGTTTGAACTGTGCGTATAAGTTGCTAATTAAGTGTTCGCCATAGCTATTAGATCTATTTAAATCCATCGTAATTTGTGGATTGTAAAAACCTACTTGTCCTAATTTATTACCCATAACACCAATCAATCCATTTGCTTGGTTATAAGAACCATCCGCATTGTAAGGACCAACGTTAGGTGCAGTTATTAAAGCCACACGACCTAAACCAGCTGTTGCAAATGCATCACCCAATGATCCAGAACTTGTTGCAGCTGTGTTTTTATCGCTTGTGTATTGGATTTTACCACCCATGCTAAAAAACTTACCTGCTTTATGATCTACGTTCATTAATAATGTTAAACGCTTAAAATCATTTCTATTGATGATACCTTCTTGCTCTGTGTAACCAGTAGAAAAATAATAGCTAGTAGATTCATTAGCACCAGATAAACTAATGGTGTTGCTATGTTGTAAACCTTGGCGGTAAACTAAATCAGCCCAATTGGTATTAATGATTTTACCATCTGCACCAACAGTTGTTGCAAAAGCATTTGTTGCCGCATTAAATGTTCCAGCATTTCTTAATGCTTCGTTTTTATAGTCGGTGTATTGTTGTGCATCCAATACTTGTTGTAAACGCTGTGGATTACTAAATCCAATCCAGCTATCTAATGTTACTTTAGAACGGCCCGGCTTACCTTTTTTAGTGGTAATAAATAAAACACCATTGGCAGCACGGCTACCATAAATAGCAGTTGCAGCAGCGTCTTTAGCAACGTCAACACTTTCAATATCATTTGGATTGATAGAAGATAAAACGTTACCCGCAGCATTTGTAGAACTACCATCACCTGTAAATACAGGTACACCATCTACTACGATAAGTGGATATGATGATAATGAAATAGAGTTTGCGCCTCTAATTCTTAAAACAGGTGGCGCATTTAATACACCACTAGGAATTACTACTTGTACACCAGCAGCTCTACCGCCCAAAGCTTGTTCAAAACTCTGTGTAGGCTTGTTTGCTAAAGCTTCACCCTTAACACTAGCGATACTTCCTGTGATATCTCTTTTCTTTTGCGTACCATATCCAACTACTACTACTTCATTTAAGGCTTTATCTTCTGGAGATAAAGAAACTGTAATAGTTGATACACCTGCAATACTTACTTCTTTAGAATCAAATCCTACATAAGTAATTTTTAAACTTTTTACTTTTTCAGAAACTTGGATTGAAAATGTTCCATTGTTTTCTGATAGTGCATTTTTGTTCATTCCAACAGCACTAATTGTAACACCGCTAAGTGGTGTTCCTTTGTCATCGGTTACCTTTCCGGTAACTGTTCGAGGGGATTGAGCGTATGCTTCAGCGATTAGTAGCAAAGCAAACGTCAAAAAAACAGTTAGTTTTTTCATCGTTTATAATTTTGGTTAAATAGAGATTAAATTTAGTTAAATTATTTTTACGTTAATTCTTTTATTTTTGAGAAATTCATTCATTAAAAATCCTTTTATTTATTAATATATTGTAAATCAATCTATTATAAAAAAACGAATGGAATAAATAATATATTCAAAAAATTAAGCTACATTTAATTTAAATCATGAAAGTTAAAGAGATAATCGGTAGAAATATACGCAGGCACAGAGAGGGTTTGGGCATTAGACAAGGAGCTCTGGCGCAACAATTATCTATCACACCAAGTGCACTCAGTCAAATTGAAACTGGTAAAACGGATATTTCTGTAGATCGTATTGAGCAAATTGCTGGTGCACTTAAATTAAGTTTTTATGAACTTATGACAACACCTAACCATGTAGGCGGCATTAAAGCAGGATTAGAAGTAGAAGAAGTAACAAATAATACCATTCACTTACTCATCGATAAAATTGATACACTGTTACAATCGGGTGCTAAAAAAGAAGGATAATGGCTATATTTATCGCATGAGTAATAGCAGTTTAGATAAAAACATAGCCCAACTAATCCAACTAGAAAGCTATATCGAATTGCACCAAAATCTAAATGACTCAATTTCTGGGGAAACAATTGGCTGGCATATAGCCCATAGTTGTCAGGTAATAAACACTATAACAAAAGCTATTGTAAATTCAGACCCTTCACAAGCAAAACCTAAGTTTAGCGGACTTTATTACTTGATTATGCTAACCAATCATATTCCAAGGGGTAAAGTAAAAGCGCCAAATATTGTAATTCCTAAAAAAACAATTTCGAAAGAAAAAATTATTGAAGAAATAGAAATTGCAAAGGCCAATTTGCAAACACTTAGTACCACCCAGCAAAATAAATATTTTACACATCCAATTTTTGGTGATTTGAGTGTGCCTAAAACACTTCGTTTTTTTACAGTACACACCAACCATCACTTAAAAATTATTAGAGCTATTCAATAAAAAAATAATGAAAAACAAAGCACCAGAATTAACATTTAAATATCTAAAAGAAGACTTGCCTGCAGGTCTTGTTGTGTTTTTAGTAGCCTTACCTCTATGCCTTGGTATTGCATTAGCCTCAGGAGCACCTTTATTTTCAGGAATCATTGCAGGTATTGTGGGCGGCATTGTGGTAGCACTTGCTAGTGGTTCAAACGTAAGTGTAACAGGCCCTGCAGCCGGATTAACTGTCATTGTATTAAATGGTATTAACGACCTTGGTAATTATAATTTTTTCTTATTGGCAGTTGTACTTGCTGGTATTCTTCAAATAGTACTCGGCTACTTAAAAGCGGGTGTAATTGGTTACTACTTTCCATCAAGTGTAATAAAAGGGATGCTTGCAGCAATTGGCATCATTTTAATTTTAAAACAAGCACCTATCGCCGTTGGATATGTAAAAGGTTTAGCAACGCCTTATCATATCATGTCGATAGTAATTTCAAGTATTTCAATTGCTATTATATTAATATGGGATTTGCCATTTATTAAAAAGTTTGCAATTAGCAAATGGGTGCCTGGTGCATTAATTGCTGTAATTGTTGGGACGGGTATTAACGAATTTATGGGCAACTACAATCCTGCCTTACAATTAGTAGATACACAATTAGTGAAACTCCCTGTAGCAAATTCGATAGGTCAATTTGCACAGCAATTTACTTTTCCTGACCTGTCTGGATTTTTACAACCAAAAGTTTATATACTTGCTGTAACCATAGCAATTATTGCCAGTCTCGAAAGTTTATTAAGTACCGAAGCCGGCGATAAATTAGACCCGCAAAAAAGAATTACACCCACCAATCGTGAATTAAAAGCACAAGGTTTAGGTAATGTAATTTCAGGACTTATTGGAGGATTACCCGTTACAGCCGTTATTGTCAGAACCTCTGCTAATGTGAATGCAGGTGCTAAAACAAAACTATCGGCTATTATTCATGGGGTATTTTTATTAATGAGCGTTATTTTACTAGCCTCAATTTTAAATAAAATCCCTTTGGCTTGTTTAGCGGCCGTTTTACTTGTAGTGGGCTATAAACTTGCTAAGGTTTCCTTATTCAAGCAAATGTATAAGCTTGGCTGGGAGCAATTCATACCATTTATCATTACAGTAGTTGCGATTCAATTTTCTGATTTATTAAAAGGAATTGCACTGGGTATGATCGTAGCTATTTTTTATATTTTACGTGCAAATTTTAGAAGAGATTATTTGATTCATCACGACAAACAAAAAGAAGGTGGTGCTATCACCATTCAGTTAACAGAGCATGTGACATTCTTAAATAAAGGTAGCTTGGCTATCAAACTATTTGAAATTGAAAACGGAACGCATGTTGTTATTGATGGAACGAATGCACATTACATTGACCTAGATATTTTAGAAATAATCTACAATTTTAAAAATACAGCTACCGAAAAAAATATAACGCTAGAGCTAGTAAATGTTCCAGCTTTTAAAGGAAGCTTTGGGCACTAAGCCTAGAGGTATTTAATTAGCCTCTTTTTTTATTGCGAATAAGTTTAGGGCCATACCATAGCCAAAAGCCTGTAGTACAAAATAAAAATAAAGCGCTGCCCATAATGAGTGTGTAAGCAAGCTTTATGGGCTCTCCTTTGGTATTAAAATAAGTATCTAAATAGGAAGCGTCATGTATGTCTTCAATAAAATCTGATTTGCGCAGGTTAACCTGTAACACATTACCTGTGGCTCCATCAAGCTGAACCTCCCAATAATGTTTAGCATATACAAACTTAACAATACCCTTATCTTTTCGAATATCGATACGGTCTAAATCAGTGGCTAACGAATTATCAAAACGCTTTAGTAACACACTGTCAGCGATTGTATGTAAAGTTGCTATTGGTTTCCAAACTGCAAGGTTGGTAGAAGTTCCTTTAGAAGTTGCGGGCAAAAGCCATCCATTTGTATTTTTCTTCCATCCTAGTAAAACGCCAGTTATTGCAACAACAAAAAAGAAGATAAATAAAACAGCCCCCATCAAACGGTGTACTTTTCTAAAGATTCTTAAAACAGCTACTTGCATCTTTCAAAGTTAAATTAAATATGCAAGACGATAATCACAATTAATGAAGTTTACAACCCCCACAAAAAGAACCAAAAATCATCTTTTTTATCTGTTCAATTGTAGTACAATTATTCTTAACGTGTAAATTAAGGAAATTCAAAAATAAAGTTTATTTTCAACAGAATTTAATATCCATGGAAGTACATCATCACTCACATAAGCCCAAAAACTGGAAAGAATACATCACAGAATTTATTATGCTCTTTGCAGCAGTTACCCTTGGTTTTTTTGCAGAAAATTTAAGAGAGCACAGCATTATTTCGCACCGTATTGAGCAAAATAAGGTTGCCATTTTAAAAGATTTAGAAAATGATGCAGTTACAATCGATAGTCTTTTAGCAAATGAACAACTTATCATCAATAGATTTGATAGGGTAATCAATCTTTTATACTTACAAAAAAATAAAGTTATTAATGAATCTCAATTGATTGATTCCATTAAAGCATTTCCGGAAATGATTGCTGCAACATTTACACTTTATGTAAATAATAGTTCATTTAAAAATATGCAATCTAGTGGTTTACTAAGTTATGTAGAAGAAGAGGATCTGAAAAATAGTTTATCTTATTATTATGAAGTTGTTTTTAAAAGAATAGAAAGTAATAATGTATTTTTTGATCAAGCAGGTAAAGAGTTTGGCTCCGCATTGCCACTGGGCATTGGCTCTTATTTTAGAAAAATGAGGACTGATCAATCTAATTATGATTTAAATAAACCAAGCAACTATGTAAACTTTATGCTAAGCTTACAAGAAACAAAAAATATCTTACAATCAGAAAAATTCATTTACGATATTCAAAAATATTACAATCAAATTTTCGTATACCAGATGGCGCTGAAAATGGCTAAAGAAGAAAATGGTAAATTATTGAAATTATTAAAATCAGAACATTCATAAAATGGAAGTACACCGCCCTAAATTTTTAAAAGGATTTGTAGAAGAAGTTTTTGTTATTCTTCTAAGTATATCATTAGCCGTTGCCGCCGAAAGAATGGTAGAGCATTATGTTCATACCAAACAAGGAGAAGCAGCACTTGTAAGACTTGCAGCAGAAATGAAAAGAGACGTAGTAGATTTTAAATTTAATGTAAACATTCATAAAAATTCAGTTTTAGCGATAGATCAAATTACAGCCTGGTCTGCTGGAGATATTGAAATTAGTGACGATTCGCTTTCTATATACCTCTCTAATGCGCTTGATTATACATTTTTTGCTAGCAACACTTCAGAGTATGAATCTTTAAAAGCAACAAGCAAGCTAGCGTATATCGAAAATCATGAATTGCTATCAAAAATCATTGTTAGCTATAACCGTTACGAAGATTTTAAAATTTCTACCAATGTTGGCACCGATCTAGTTCAAAAGATATTTGCAAATCTTAGAAATAAAGTGAAATACAAATTTAGATCTATTGAAGAGCAACCGCATTACATTTTTGATGGCACAAGCATCAGACAACATTTGAAGGGAAATCAAGAACTACTAAATTTATTACAAGAGAAAAAACTCGCTGATACCTTAGCTTTTATCTGGAACCAAAGAGGACTAGAAAGAACAAACGAATTAATTAAACAAATAGAAGAAGAAACAAAATAAATGGAAGTACATCACCACCCTCATATTCCTACACACGCAAAGCCTTGGAAAGAATATTTATTAGAAGGCTTAATGATTTTTGTTGCGGTAACACTTGGTTATGGTGCCGAAAATGTTAGAGAGCATTATGTAGAAACAAAAAAAGCACTTATCAGTGCCAAAAATTTATACGTAGACGTAATCAACGACTCTATCGGTTTTGCAAATACTAGAAGAAATAGAAACAAGCAAGACAGTTGTTTTGAAATCATTAATGCCCATTATAACAACAACGAGCTTGATAAAGAAATACCAGCAGTTTATGCTGCTCATGGCCATATAACAAGAAGAATGTTATACCAAATGAATAGTCTTGCATTAGATGAAGTTAAAAGTTCTGGGACTTTAAAATTTTTAGAATCAGACGAACTAAAAGCTGGCATTCAACGATATGCTAATTTAGCAGCTGGCCTTAAGTTAAGAGAACAGCGAGAATTTGGTTATATAGATAGAATGTTAGACCCTATTTCAACTAAAAATTTTGAATTTAATTTTAATAGAGCTGCCGGAGACAACTTTAAAATTGATAGTAATAAAATAGTTGTTACAGTGCCAATTCCAGCCAATATAAAAATCATGAAAAAAGATCAATTAGATTGGGATAATTATATTGCAATTCTAGGGATGCTCCAAACAATTAGACAATCTACCGATAAAGACTATATAGAGGGGGCGCAAGCTCAGTGTCACGAACTATTAACCTTACTTAGAAACTACCTTATAAAGCACGATGCTTTAGAAAATAACAATCATTAAAAATGGAAGTACATCACGCCCATCATCCAAATCACAAGAAAAAGATTTCAGAATATTTACTGGAATTTTTTATGTTGTTTTTTGCAGTGACACTTGGTTTCTTTGCTGAAAACTATAGAGAACATAGTATTATAGAACACCGCATGCAAGAAAATTATGCTGCCATTATTGTTGATTTAGAACAGGATAACTTAAAAATAGATAGCATTTTTACAGAGGCAAAAAACGGCATCAACTTAATTACTTTATCGCATGTGTTGTATAAGTACAAAACAGGAGGCTTTACTGAAAAAGATCTCTTGGATAGTGTCTACAATATTAAAACGATTCCAAGCTATACGACGCTATTTGTTAACAATACGACGTTTAAAAATATGCAGTCTAGTGGTTTACTTAGCTATGTTACTGATAAAGATATAAAAACCGGTTTATCTTATTATTACGAAGTGTTATTTAAGAAATTAAATGATAATAATAAACTTTTTGATGATGTAGGAAATAATTATTTAGATAAATACTTGATTTTTAATCAAGGGGCAGGTACAAGAAAATTTTTTCCTGAAATGTATAAAGATATTAGTCCTGAAAATGGATTTGCAGATCCAAAAGAATATCGAAAATTTTTAATGAGTCTCAAATCTACAAAATCTATTCTCACGTCAGACGATTTTGTGTCTGCCACGAATGTATACATATCTAGGTATTTTGGTTATCAGCGCATACTTAACACAGTAAAAGCAAACAACAATAAATTAATCCAGCAATTAAAAGCGCAACTAGAACACTAATCAACATTTAAATGGAAGTACATCACGCACACCACCCGGCACACAAGAAAAAATGGTCAGAATATTTACTAGAATTTTTCATGTTGTTTTTTGCGGTAACGCTAGGTTTTTTTGCTGAAAATGTAAGAGAACACCAGATTGTCATTGAAAGAAAAAATCAGAATTTACAAGCCATGGTGCAGGATTTAAAAAGAGATTCTGCTCAATTAGAACATAGAATTGTAGAGTACACAAAAGCAATTAGAACATTTGAAAATTTAAAGTACGCATCTTATCAGTACCACAATAAATTAATGAATGAACCCGACTTTATTAATTATGTAACCAATCAATACGATTCATCAAATATTGGTGATAGCTTTTTCTCAAACAATTCGGCTTATAAAAACACCATTGCTACAGGTAGTTTAAGTGTAATTGAGTCTTTGCCTGTCAAACAATTGATTGCAGAATATTATGAAGAGCTCAGTGTAAAACTTTCTGATAACAATAGAAATTTAGATGATGAACTCAATGAATACATTCGTACCGATATGCAAATTGGGAATTCTATCAATTCTGAAGTGACTAAAAGTTTATCTAAACTAACACACCAACAAGTACTAGAAGATCATAAAAAAAATCCGGCTTTTAAAGCCGCCATATTAAGCCCAACCTTTACCATCCACACCAACAAATTTGAAATGAGGTGCGATTATTACTTATACCTGCTCAAACGGTTCTTACAAGTAAACAAAGCCCTTTTGCATGAGTTAGAACTTGAAAAGGTATAGCATTGATTTTTTAAAGGATTAGCTTATATTTAAGTATTCATTAATATTTAAATATAAGCTATGAAAAAATTACTTTTTTTATTGCTATCATTTACTGCAGCTGCAAGTTTTAAATCCGTAGCGCAGGCGCCTTCAAGTATTAAAGTATCTCAACAGACTTTTGTCACGTATCCTTTTTCGGATCCGGATCCAATTGCGTCACAGACGGCCATTTATCCATATTATAGGTTTGATGGTTTTACCAATAAGCCAGTTAACAAAAAATGGACAGTTGTAGAACTCGAAAACGATTATATCAAAGTTCTAATCCTTCCAGAAATTGGCGGAAAAATTTGGACCGCTATTGATAAAACAACGGGTAAAGAATTTTTATACAACAACAAAGTTGTCAAGTTTAGGGATATTGCGATGCGCGGCCCATGGACAAGTGGCGGACTAGAAGCCAATTATGGAATTATAGGTCATACACCCAATTGCGCTACACCAGTAGATTACAGCACTAAAAATAATATCGATGGTAGCGTTAGTTGCTTTATTGGAGTGCTAGATTTATTAACCAGAACCAATTGGCAAATAGAAATTAACCTACCCAAAGACAAAGCATACTTTACCACAAATTCAATATGGAATAATAATACAAGTATTGGTCAACCCTACTATCATTGGATGAACGCCGGTATCAAAACAAAAGGGAATCTCGAATTTATTTATCCGGGGACAAATTATATTGGGCATGGCGGCGAATATGCGTCATGGCCAATCAACGAAGACAATGGCAAGCGTATCAATTTTTACGAAGAAAATAATTTTGGCACCTACAAATCATACCATGTAATTGGCAAACAAACCGATTTTTTTGGCGCTTACTGGCATGACGATAATTACGGTATGGTACGCTATGCTCCATATGACAATAAAGCAGGAAAAAAGATTTGGATTTGGGGACTATCACGTCAGGGTATGATTTGGGAAAAAATATTAACCGACAACGATGGTCAGTACGCTGAAATACAGTCTGGACGGTTATTTAACCAAAATGCCTCTAACAGTAGCTTCACACCATTTAAGCATATAGAATTTGCGCCGCATGCTACGGATACCTGGAAAGAATATTGGTATCCCGTTAATAAAACAAAAGGTATTGTTGTAGCTGGCGAATCTGCTGCACTTAATATTAAAATAGAAGATGGATTTCTAAAATGGTACTGCTCACCAGTTGCATTTTTTAATGACACATTAGAAATCGTTGTAGATGGCAAGCAAATAGTAAAAAAAGTAATTAATGCAAAACCACTTCAAACAATAAGCGATTCAATTAAAATTGGACTCGGAAAAACAGATCTTTCAATTTCACTAACCAAACAACAACTCACATGGAAAAGTGATCCTACATATAATGCGCTTTCTAGACCACTAGAAACGCCTGTAAAGTTTGAATGGAACACTGCAGAAGGCCTAGTTATTCAGGGTAAAGAACTCATGGACCAAAAAATGTTTGCAGAAGCTGAAATTAAATTAAAGGAGTCTTTAACAAAAGACCCTTATCATTTACAAGGGCTCATTAAACTAGCAGAATTATACATTAGAAACGGTGAAGACCAAAAAGCATTTGATGTTTCTAAAACTGCTATATCTATTGATGCACACCATGGTGCAGCAAATTATTATTATGGCTTAAGTGCAGCGCATTTGCATAAAGAGGCAGATGCTATTGATGGCTTTAGCATTGCAACCATGAGTGTAGAATATAAATCAGCAGCATTAACAGAACTTGCAAAAATACATGCCCAACACAAAAGATGGGACAAAGCCCTGTCCTACGCATCACAAGCAACGGATTATAATAAATACAATAGTGATGCCATCGCAATTCAAATAATAGCAAAGCAACAATTAGGAAATTTTTCCGGGGCAAAACAATTGATTACAAATCTAGAAAAAGAGCAGCCTTTAAATTTGTATGTAAAATGGTTTACAAACAAGCTTGCATTTAAAAATGAACTACCTGAAGAATCTATTCTAGAACTAGCCTCATTTTATGCCAACATAAAACTTGAATCAGAATTATTAAAAATATTAGAAGCGCTCCCCAATCATCCATTGGCTATTTATTGGAAAGCCTATTTACATAAATCCAATACGAGTAAAGCAAATGAATTATTAGCTAAAGCGAATAGCTCATCAACATTACTCATATTTCCTTTTAGGACATCCTTTATACCTATTTTACAATGGGCTGTAAAAAATAGTACGAGTTGGAAACCCAGTTATTATTTGGCCCTCTTAATGCATGATAAAAATAAAAAAGAAGAAGCATTACAAATGGTTACTGCACTAGGCACAGCACCTACAGATGCTCACTTTTATGGACTTCGAGCTGTTTGGAATAAGGGCCAGACAAATGCCAAAGAATTAGACTTACATAAAGCAATACAATTAGACCCATCTGCTTGGAGATATCAAAAACTACTCGTTCAACACTATCTCCAAACAAAAAATTATGATAAAGCACTTGTGGTAGCAGAAAGTTTTAAAAAACAAAGCTCCAATGAAAATTTTATCATGGATATGCTTTTAGCTAAAACGCTACTCCTCAATAAAAAATACAAAGAATGTGATGAGTTACTTTCAAGCATGGATGTTATTCCATTTGAAGGCTCTACCGACGGAAGAGCTTTATATTGGGAGGCAAAAATGATGCAAGCTGTTACTGCATTAAAAAATAAAAACTATAGAACTGCTATTCAATTTATTCAAGAAGCGCAAGAATGGCCAGAAAATTTAGGTGCAGGTAAACCTTATGAGTCTGATATAGACAGTAGGCTAGAACAGTACTTACAATATGTTTGTTTGAAACAACTAAACAAACTAGATAGTGCGCAAATATTACTTAAAAAAATTACTGCATTTAAACCAGGCATTTACAACACTATTAGAAATTTTCAAGCGGCCAATAATTTAATTACCAAGTGGGCTTACAATGAGCTACATGAAAGCTTTGATTGGAATGCATGGATGCAAACTCAAATTAATAAATACCCTCAATTTAAAGAAACCTTTAACTGGGTATTAAGCAAAGCAAATAATAACAATGACAGCAGCCTAGCATCTGAAGATCCTTGGATGCGCGTTATTGATGAGAGTATGGAATCATTAGAACTCAATAATCATGATGCATATATTTTTATCCAAAAACCAGAAAGAAGAAATGATCAAACAAAATGGGAACTAGTATGGGAGGATAATTTTAATACGGGATATTTAGACACTACTTACTGGAGTAAAATTGGTTTATTTTCTACCCCTAAATGGAAAATGCCTAAAGAAAAATGGAGAGACAATACAGGCTGCTTTAGATACATCACTGATACCGATGATAGAGTTGTACAGTTTGATAATGAAAATATTATTTTAAGAGGCATTGTAAACAATGATACCATTAACGGAGATCCAAGACCTCTTTTAACAGGGGGCATTTATAGTTACAATAAATTTGCTTTTCAATATGGACGCATAGAAGTGCGTGCTAAATTAGATGCTGCCCATGGAGCTTGGCCTGCCATTTGGATGCTTTCTGAAAAAGATATGTATCCAAATCAAAACAATGGAGAAATGGATATTATGGAAAGGCTCAATCATGATAGTTTTGCTTATCAAACAACACACAATCATGCTACCATAACATTAAAACAGGAAGTGCCTAAAAAATTTAACACCGGAAAAATTGACCCAAGCGGATATAACACTTACAGTGTAAGTTGGTACCCCGATAAATTAGTGTATGCTATTAATGGTATTGAAACCATCACCTATCCAAAAGTTGCAGGTGGTAGTACGTATCAATGGCCCTTTGATCAGCCCTTTTACTTAATTATTGATCAGCAACTTGAAGGCAGCTGGCCTGGCAAAGTCACCAATTTAAAGGAGCTACCTATAAACATGACTGTTGATTGGGTTAAGTTATATCAGTAAATAGATGATTATCAATTAGTTAATTAATTTAGTAAGCCTCGAGTTAACAATTTGATAATATAGCTGAATCCCTATTTGAATTGGATTTCAAGACCTTTACAATCAATTCATTAAACAAAAAATTGTCATGGACTTTAATTCAATTTTCAAAGTATTCTTACCAAAAGACCGCGTATTTTATCAGTTATTCGAAGAAGTTGCAGAGCATGTGCACGAAATGGGTATCAAACTCAAGGAGATGGTGAATGAGGCTGACGCAGATAAAAGAGCGAGTATTTTAGCCCAAATTGAATCATTAGAGCATACCAACGACGATTTAACCCATAACATTTTTACGGAGCTTGGAAGAAACTTTATCACACCATTTGATAGAGAAGATATTCACTACCTAGCTACATCACTAGATGATATTGCAGACTACATTTATGCGTCTGCTAAAAAGATCAATTTTTATAAAATTAATCCTAACGATTTAGGTATCCACAAATTAACGGAGCTTGTTTTACAAGGCACTATCGAAACTAAAAAAGCGGTGATGGGTCTTCGCGATATGAAAAATATCAAAGAAATGACGGACGCTATGATTAAAGTTAATAGCATCGAAAACCAAGCAGATGATGTGTTTGATATGAGTATCGAAAAATTATTTGAGCAAGAAAATGATTTTAAAATCATCATCAAAAAAAGAGAGATCTATCAAGTACTTGAAATTGCAACCGATAAAATCGAAGACGTTTCAAATGTGATCGAATCTATTATTATCAAGTACGCTTAATTCCATTTTAATGAGTTTATTAATTGTCATTATCGCATTAGCGTTAATATTTGATTATATTAATGGTTTCCATGACGCGGCTAATTCAATTGCTACCGTTGTATCAACAAAAGTTTTAACCCCATTTCAGGCAGTATTGTGGGCTGCATTATTTAATGTAGTGGCATTTTTTATTTTTAAAGACCACGCAGTTGCCAATTCCATTAGTAAAACTGTTTTTAAAGATTTTATTACACTTCCTGTAATTTTTTCTGGATTATTAGCTGCTATTTTTTGGAACCTACTTACCTGGTGGTATGGTATACCTTCTTCCTCATCACACACCTTAATTGGAGGCTTTGCTGGTGCTGCTATTGCCCATGCGCTTACTGTAAAAGGCATTGCTTACCCATGGTCTAAAATTGTAGATAGCCATACCATTTTAATGACTGTATTTTTCATTTTTTTAGCGCCAATTATAGGTATCATTATATCGGTGTTTATTACGGTTGTAACTATCATGCGCAATATTTGGCTCCGAATAGCAATCATTATTGTAGTAACACTAGGCACCGCTGTTTTATTTGACAATTTTGAAACCAATAAAATGAACGAGAACGTTCAGAAATTTTATGGTATAGATAAATACAAAAAAGAGGTGGCTACCATTAAAGAAGAGCTTGAAACCAAACAGGGTAATAGCGACTTACTTGCAAAACTTGCGCTCAATCAAGAAAAATTAGATAAGGCAAACGTTTATTACAATCATATTCAACCCCTTATTAACGACTTTGATAATTCAAGTGCAAATGCAATTGCCAAAATAGCAAATGACAGCGGATGGCTCAAAAGTGCCGCTGCTAGCAAAATTAAAGATGCTGTCAGAAATGCAAATGACTACTTAGTATTAGAATCTAAAGCACCATCAGACAAGGTAGCAAAAGCTGAATACGATATTGCGAAAGAAAAAACAGAAGGCTATAAAGAACCTTTAAAATCATATTTAGCTGGTGAAATTTCTGTTGACTCTGCTATTAAAGCAGTAGATGCAATTTATCCAATTAAGCCTCAAAACATAGAAAAAGTAAAAGGTAAAATTGAGAAATTTAATATCGAAAAGTCTTTTGCTGCAGAAATTGACAAGGCAGATAACTCCATGATTGTTTATGGCATTTTAATTTCATCACTCATCTTTATATTAATTTACCTCTACGTAGAAAAAATAAAAACGCCAACTGCTTATACCGTTGCCTATATGTTCAAGAAATTACAGCTATTTAGTTCGGCTGCATTTAGTATTGGACACGGTGGTAACGATGCTCAAAAAGTAATGGGTATTATTGGAGCTGCTTTAATTGCTAGTGGAAGTATTCAAGATTTTGGTCAACTTCCAACTTGGGTTCCAATTGCTTGCTATGTATCTATTGGTCTTGGAACAATGAGTGGTGGTTGGAAAATTGTAAAAACAATGGGGTCAAAAATCACCAAAGTAACACCACTAGAAGGCGTTGCTGCAGAAACTGCTGGTGCATTTACCTTGTTTTTTACAGGGCAAATGGGTATCCCAGTATCAACTACACATACCATTACAGGTTCTATTATTGGAGTGGGTGCTACTAAACGTTTAAGTGCGGTTAGATGGGGCGTAACAACCAATTTATTATGGGCCTGGGTACTTACCATTCCTGTGAGTGCAACCCTTGCTGCCATCACTTACTTTATTGTTACCTTATTTGTAAAATAGAAATAATTAGTTCGTTTTTTAAACCCCAGTTGCTACGTGTAACTGGGGTTTTTTATTACATTTAATGTACAAAAGAATTCCCATGAAAAAATTCATACTGTTTGGCCTAGTGTTTACTTTCATAAGTGCTTCAATTACCGCACAAATAATACAACCTAGTTTAGTAAAGGGTTTGCAATACCGCATGATTGGGCCTCACAGAGGAGGAAGAACAGTTGGTATGTGTGGTGTTCCATCACAACCAAATGTGTTTTATATGGGTGTGAACAATGGTGGCGTTTGGAAAACAACCGATTTTGGACATACATGGAATCCAATTTTCGATACTCAAAATACTGGATCTGTGGGTGATGTTGCTGTGGCTGTTTCAAATCCAAATGTAGTGTATGTTGGAAGTGGCGAAGGAATTCAAAGACCCGACTTATCTATTGGTAATGGACTCTATAAATCTATTGATGCTGGAAAGACATGGAAAAATATGGGCCTACAAGATGCACAACAAATTGGTGGCATCAGTGTAGATCCAACCAATGAAAATAGAATTTTTGTTGCAGCACTCGGCCATCCTTATGGACCCAACAAAGAAAGAGGCGTTTACAAAAGTATTGATGGCGGTAAAACACTCGAGCAGGTTTTATATATCGATGAGAACACAGGTGCTGTGCAGGTTACTATCGATCCTAATAACACACAAATTGTTTTTGCAACACTTTGGGCGGCAAGACAAGGGCCTTGGGAAAATGGTGTATTTAATGGGCCAGCAAGTGGATTATATAAATCAGTAGATGGCGGCAAAAATTGGAGAAAAATTACAAATGGTTTTCCTAGTACTACACAAGATGGTTTGGGTAGAATTGGTTTTACCATTGCTCCTAGTAATTCAAATAGAATGTATGCCACTGTTGATGCAGAAAAAAATGGTGGTATTTACAGAAGTGATGACGGCGGAGAAAATTGGTACTTACTTACAACAGATGCTAGGTTTTGGGGAAGAGGTTCAGATTTTGCAGAAGTAAAATGTGATCCGAAAAATGAAGACATAGTTTATTCTGCAAACGTTGTTATGTGGAAGTCTACCAATGGTGGAAAAAATTGGACAGGAATTAAAGGTGCGCCAGGTGGTGATGACTACCACCGTATTTGGATCAATCCAAACAATCCAGATATTATGGCCATTGGATTAGATCAAGGAGGTATTGTTACGGTAAATGGTGGTGAAACATACTCAAGCTGGTACAACCAACCCACTGCGCAATTTTACCACGTTAGTACAGACAATGCTTTTCCTTACAATGTATATGGTGGCCAGCAAGAAAGTGGCTCTGTGGGTATTGTGTCTAGGAGTAACGATGGTAATATTACTTTTAGAGAATGGCATCCTGTTGGCGTAGAAGAATATGGTTATGTTGCCCCAGATCCACTAGATCCAAATATTATTTATGGTGGAAAAATTACAAAGTTTGATAAGCGCACAGGTCAAGTACAAAACATTGCTCCTGAACCCGTAAGATCTGGTAAAGTTCGCTTTTTGAGAACTGCGCCCGTACTTTTTTCTCCAGTAGACAATAAAACATTATTTTTTGCGGGTAACGTTATTTTTAAAACCTTAGATGGCGGCAATAGCTGGCAAACCATTAGTCCTGATTTATCTAGAGAAGCTTGGGATATCCCTAATAGCGTTGGCGTATATACTACAGAACAATTAAAAACAATGCCACGTAGAGGTGTTGTATATACACTTGCCCCTTCTTACCAAAATATAAATATTTTATGGGCTGGTACGGATGATGGCCTCATTCACATTACAAAAGATGGCGGAAAAACATGGAAAAATATTACACCACCAGCTATAACTGCATGGAGTAAAATTTCTATGATTGAAGCAAGCCGATTTGATGAACAAACCGCCTATGTAGCAGTCAATAGAATTAGATGCGACGACATGCATGCCTATATCTATAAAACAACTGATGGTGGCGCTAGCTGGAAACTAATTACAACAGGTTTACCCAATGAACCTATTAATACAGTAAGAGAAGATGGTATAAAAAAAGGATTACTATTTGCAGGATCTGAAAATGCAATATACACATCATTAGATGGCGGAAATAACTGGCAGTCTTTGCAATTAAATATGCCAGCAACATCCATTAGAGATTTGGTTATTAAAGATGATGATATTGTTGTAGGAACGCACGGAAGAAGTTTTTGGATTTTAGATAACATTACACCACTTCGTCAAATAAATAATAGTACTTCAAAAGAAACGGTTTTATTTAAACCACAACCAGCTATTCGTGTAAGATGGAATATGAATACAGATACACCGCTTCCGCCAGAAGAACCCGCTGGTCAAAACCCGCCAGATGGAGCAGTGATAGATTTTCATATACCCGTTAATACAAACGGACCCGTTGTACTAAGCATTACAGATGCAAAAGGAAAAATAATTAGAACATTTTCGAGTAATGATACTATGTACACTATTCCAGCAGTAAATATTCCTTTATACTGGATCAGGCCTCAAAGTGTTTTATCTAATTCAGTAGGTGCGCACCGCTTTTTATGGGACTTAAAATATGCGCCCATTAATATACCAGTTAGCTACCCTATGACGGCTGTAAAAAACAATACAGCTCCGGAAGCTACAGCACCATGGGTAATGCCAGGTTCATACACAATTACTTTACAAGTTAATGGGAAAACTTATACGCAGCCAATAGAAATTAAAATAGATCCACGTGTAAAAACGAGTGTACAAGACTTACAAAAACAACATGATCTTTCTATGATTTGTTATGAGGGCCGTAAAAAAACAATCGATAAAAATCCAGCACTGTATAGAAAATTTAGTGCGCTATTTGAAATATTAGAACAAACAGAAATGGCGCCAACAAGCCAGGTCATCAATGCAGTATTAGCAGCACAAAAAGAATTAAACTAGAATTTAGGACATCTTAATTTAAAAGCTTTGCTTTTATTGTCCAATATGTAAATGAGTGAGAATTCGGAAGATTGATAAAATCTCGAAGAAGCTAGTGTAGTGCCGGCAGCAATGTCATACGTAAAGCCTGCTCTAATATGATTCCATTCGAGTCCAACGTATGGAATCATAGTTTCTTTTAGTCTACTCCAAAGTCCAGCATATAGTTCAAGCCCATTTTCTGTTCCCAAATAATAACTGAAGGCGCCGCCAACTAAAAGTTCGTTAGTCTCACCTTGTTTTTGATATTGAAAGCTGGTATGAAGTGATGCTGCATCTGATAAAGCAAAATAAGCACCGCCATGAATATTTACCCTGCTATTTGTAAAATAGGTTGGCGTAATAAAGCCTACCGGAGGTTTTGCAAAATGATAATAAGAAGCGCCTACATAAAATATATTATTGTCGGAAGTTGAGCCTGTATATAAAATGCCCGCATTAATATCAGTGGTATTTTTTGTGAAATTATTTCCTAAAATCATCTCTGCCGAAGTACCTGTAAATCCTCCAGCTGTTAATTGATCTTCAAAATTTGCTTTTAACGGATCAAAGCGGTACATACTATAATTTACCTGAAAACCAAGTGCAATAGAATGATTGGCATTTTCATCGAGTGCTTTACTATAACTTACAGAAGCTGCAATATTATTATCATTGAGTAATTTATTGCCACTCTGATCTGACAATATTAATAACCCAACACTTAACTTATCGTCTTCCTTAATATACTTTTTTAAAATAGGCGCGTCTAACGATAGTGTTTTTGTCGCGTATGGATTATTGAATTCAGGCAACTGTGTTCTACTATTTAAAGCTGCGCGAAGTGATCCACTAAAATTTCCGGTGTTGGCAGGATTGATGGTTAATGGAGACGCAAAAAATTGCGAAAAGTGTGGATCCTGTGCATAGGAATATCCATGAACAAGTAACACGGCGATAAATAATATTAATTTTTTCATGCTACTTATCTTACAACGCTAATATTACCTTTATGAATTTCCAATTCTCCAGTTAAAAGTTCTATAACTATTTGATATACATAAGTGCCTTGTGCCACTAGCTGTCCATTGTAATAACCATTCCATCCAAAACTAGTATCGTTGGTTTTACCATTTGTTTTTTCAAACATTTTTTGACCCCACCTATTAAATACCTGAAACTGTTTTACCTGTTTTACATCCTTACCTGCTATCACATAAAACACATCATTTAAACCATCGCCATTGGGTGAAAAAGCATTAGGAAGTGCAATATGTGATCTATGATATGCATTTACTTGGAGCGTGGCAGAGTCTTTACAAAAAAGCGCTGTAGTTCCAACAATCTTTAATAAAGTATTTGTGTTAGTAGTTAATATAGGGGTTAAACAATTAGTACAACTCAGCCCCTGCGCCGGTGTCCAAACAATAGTAGTTGCTTTATCGCCACTATTTATAGGGAGTAAAGTAGTTGGATCACCACGGTATACATCTATTTGTGTAGGATTAAAACGAATTGAAAATGGAACATACGCTACGCTTGTTTTGTTGTTTGCTGTATTATTTTCAAAAGGCGTAAGTCCACTATTTATATAAGCTACCACATTGGTTACATTTTGATTGCGTACAATATGCGTAATGGTTGCGCAGTTTCCTGCAAATGATTGACTGGCCAAAATCCATCCTGAACCCAAAAATTTACTAGTAGGCAGCGTGCTATCGCTATCAAAATACCTGACTTGAGTAGCCTGATATAAACTGGTGTACTGATTATCTAAACATACCGTACTCGTTATTTGCAAACTATCGGTTTTATAACAACGTACTATTAAATTATTGATAGATATATCAACCGGAAATACTTTAATGTTTGCAAATGTAGAATCTTCACAACCAAATATACTGATAGCACTTGCTTTAACTAATGTCGTATCAAT
>CANEWV010000002.1 GCA_947442905.1 Chitinophagaceae bacterium
ACCGAAGCGCTGCATGTTATTGATGTTAATAGTGGTTATAAGAGTGTGAGCAATAGCCAAGAAGAAAATGCATTAGAAACAAATTTAGAAGCTGCAGAAGAGATTTCTAGACAATTACGACTCAGAGATATTGGTGGTATTATTGTGATTGATTTTATTGACATGAAACTTCCTGACAATAAAAGAAAAGTGCAAGAAGCCATGGATACTTTTATGAAGGCAGATCGTGCAAAACATTCGGTACTTCCTATTTCTAAATTTGGTCTCTTACAAGTAACGCGTCAAAGAATGCGTCCAGAAGTAAATATCAATACTTCTGAAAATTGTACGGCATGTAATGGAAGCGGAAAAATGACTTCTGCACTACTATTAGAAGATGAAATTGAAAATAAGCTGGTTTATTTGGCCTCTCATGCCCATAAAAAGCTCCAATTGGTGGTTCACCCCATTATTGCGGCTTATTTAACCAAGGGGATATTTAGCAACAAACTGAGCAAACTCCGTAAAAAGCATGGGGTGAAGCTCGGTTTAGCGGAAAATACCAACTACCACCTCACCGAATTCAGGTTTTTTGACGCCCAGGAGGAAGAAATTAAGTTCTAACCAGGACCTTCTAAAAAATATTTTTTGATATTAATATAATTAATAATACGAATTATTTTTCCCACCTTAAGCGTAAAGAACAAAATTAAAAAGGCCAATTTGGCCTTTTTTTTATCCAAAAACGGGCAAAAAATACCCCAAAAACACCCTCCGTCAAACTGTCGGACCGGACCTGGCCTAAATGTCAGGCTCAGGGTCTTATTACGAAGGAAATCGTAGATTAAATTTCCCGTAAATCTTAAAAAATATTTTGCCATCTGCCCCATTATTGTACCTTAGCAGTAGAATTTAATGGGTTAGTAAGTAATAAGGGCCAGTAGCAATGCTGGCCCTTTTACATGCCTACTACCACTGCGTTTCAGCAGATTTTCTTCTTTTTTTAAAGGCGTTTTTTTCTTCTAAATAGAGCTTTTTTCCTCCTTTTTTTACAATACGAACATTGGTTAATTTTTCATTCGCGCGATTCTAATTTTTCTGAAATATCTTTATGCAATGAGTAAAATAAAATCTGCTTTTTTCTGTAGCAATTGTGGTTATGAAAGTGCAAAATGGATTGGAAAATGTCCAAGTTGTGCGGAGTGGAATACTTTTTCGGAAGAAATTATTGATAAAGGAATTCAGAAGGATCAAAATTGGGATTCATACCACGAACAAAAGCGCAATTCAAAAATAATTGCACTCGATGAAGTAAAAACATCGGAAGAAAAAAGAATTATCTCCAAAGATCCGGAACTCAACCGCGTACTAGGTGGTGGTATCGTAATGGGAAGCATTGTACTGGTTGCTGGAGAGCCCGGCATTGGAAAAAGTACCTTGTTTTTACAAAATGGGTTACAAGCCACCGATCAGGTTGTTTTATACATTAGTGGGGAGGAAAGTGAACAGCAAATCAAAATGCGCGCAGATCGACTTAAAATTCCCAACAACAATTTTTACCTGCTCACCGAAACCAACACATCCATCATTTTTGCAGAAATCAAGAAATTAAAACCAACACTTGTTATTGTTGATTCGATTCAAACACTGCAATCAAATTTGATTGATTCTGCAGCAGGATCTGTTTCTCAAATTAGAGAATGCGCAGCAGAATTTCAGAAGTTTGCAAAGCAAACAAACACCCCTGTATTTTTAATTGGCCATATCACCAAAGACGGCGCCATAGCGGGTCCTAAGGTATTAGAGCATATGGTAGATACCGTTTTACAATTTGAAGGTGATAGACATTATGCGTACCGAATTTTACGTACGTTAAAGAATAGATTTGGTAGTACTGCAGAGTTAGGCATTTATGAAATGACTGGCGAAGGCATGCGTGTTGTTTCCAATCCTTCCGAAATTTTAATTGCTCAAAGAGAAGATAGTTTAAGTGGTTCTGCCATCGCTGCAACGCTTGAAGGTGCCCGTCCATTATTATTAGAAGTACAGGCACTCGTTACACAAAGTGTGTACGGAACCCCACAAAGAACGGTAACCGGATTTGACCTTCGAAGATTACAACTCTTACTAGCCGTTTTAGAAAAAAGAGGTGGCTTTCAATTTGGAATGAAAGATGTTTTTGTAAATATTGCGGGCGGAATTAAAATAGAAGACCCTTCTACCGACCTTGCCATCATTTGCGCCCTATTATCATCTTATGAAGACGTTCCACTACCACATCAGATCTGTTTTGCTGGTGAAGTAGGATTAAATGGAGAAATTAGAGCCGTGAACCGAATTGAACAAAGAATTGCAGAAGCTGAGAAGCTAGGATTTGAAAAAATTATTGTGTCGAGCTACAATAAAAAGAGTTTTAATCCAAAAGCATATGGCATTCAAGTATTGGCATTAAGTAGAGTAGATGAAGTATATCAACAGCTATTTTAGGAGCGATAACCACGCATAAAAATATTTATGCGGTTAATTTTTATTGCTTCTAATTTATTGAGGGTAAGTTGGATAAATGCAAACCACTTATTTACCCAAACTTAGCAGTTGGATTGACCCCGTTTTTTGGCTCTATTTCCCTAAAAACTGCCCTGCCTGCGGCAGGCCACTTCGGCTCTTTGGGGCCAATATTTGTGGCCGGTGCAGCCAAAACCTACCCGAAACCCACTTTTTTGAGGCCCCGCGTAACCCCATCGAAAAAATATTTTACGGCAGGCTCCCCATTAATGCGGGGGCGGCAGCCTGGTATTTTCACAAAAATTCGGCCCTACAGGCCCTACTTTTTCAGTTAAAGTATAAGTCCAACAAAGACGTAGGCTTATTTATAGGTAAGCAAATGGGGGCCTTACTGGCCGCTTCGGAGCGGTTTTCAAGCATTGATGCGCTGGTGCCTGTGCCACTGCACCCCCAGGCACTCAGTAAAAGGGGGTTTAATCAGGCCGCACTTATATGTGAGGGCATTGGTCAGGTCTGGCACAAACCGGTGCTTACGGGCGCCATTGCTAGAACCAAACATACCAGCACGCAAACCAAACAAACCAGGGCCGAGCGCTGGGACAATATGGAAAACGCATTTACCATAAAAGACCCAACGTCTATTAACGGTAAGCACCTCTTAATCATTGATGACGTAATAACAACGGGTGCAACTATTGAAGCTTGTGGTAAAACATTACTTACTATAAAAGACGTAAGGGTGAGTGTTGCAGCGGCCGCTTATCCATTAAAATAGTTGACACTGCGTATTTTTTCGGAAATTGCGGGTACATTCAACAAATAAAGCATGCCATTGTTATGGTAATTAAACAACCTCAATAAAACACCATGAAAAATCTCATCTTAATAGCGACCTTATTTATGTTACAATCTTTTACGCCTCCACCAAGCAATAGTATTCACAAGTTTACCATTAAATCTATTGATGGTGGCGTTATTGATTTTTCTAAATTTAAAGGAAAGAAAATTTTAGTAGTGAACACAGCGTCTGAGTGTGGATACACACCACAGTACGAAGCACTTCAAAAATTAGCAGATACTTACAAAGACAAATTAGTAGTGGTAGGTTTTCCTGCAAATAATTTTGGTGGACAAGAGCCAGGTACCGATGCAGAAATTAAACAGTTTTGCAAAGCAAGATTTGGTGTAAAATTTCCATTAGCCAGTAAACTAAGTGTTACCGGCACAGACACTGCACCGATTTACAAATGGCTTACGCAGAAAAAAGAAAATGGTGTGTTAGATGCAACCATCAAATGGAATTTTAATAAATTTTTACTAGATGAAAATGGTAAAATGATTGCTTATTTTCCAAGCAGCACAAAACCAGACAGCCCAGAAATTACGGGTAAATTATAACCGCTACTAAAGGCCCGTACATTGGTATTTAAAGACATTATAGGACAAGCGTCTGTTAAGGCGCACTTAATAGACATGGTGCAGCATAACCGCTTGAGCCATGCATTATTATTTTTAGGAAAAGAAGGATCAGGTGCACTTCCACTTGCGATAAACTTTGCACAATTTGTGGTAAGCCAACCAGCAGCTAGTGAGCCTGTAGCTGATTTATTTGGCGGTTTCACAGCTATTGAGGCAGGGCCTGCTTATAAATCTCCTCAAGATTTAGCAGAAGACCCTTCTTATTTGAGAGCCGCAAAACTATTACATCCCGATTTACATTTTTCGTACCCGGTTATTTCAAAAAAGGCTGGCGAAAAACCAGTAAGCGCCGATTATATTTCCGATTGGAGAGATTTTTATTTACAGTTTCCGTACGGTAATATTTATGACTGGTTACAATTTATTGGCGCCGAAAATAAACAAGGAAATATCACTGCCGAAGAGTGCAACGAAATCATTCATAAACTCAGTTTAAAAAGTTTTGAAAGCGCTTACAAAGTATTGGTACTTTGGATGCCAGAATATTTAGGTAAAGAAGGCAATAAATTACTGAAGCTTATAGAAGAGCCGCCACCTAATACCTTGTTTATTTTAGTAGCAGAAAGTGAAGAACAAATTTTACCTACGCTACTAAGTAGGTGTCAACTCATAAGGGTGCCGCTTCTTTCCAACGAAGAAGTAGAAGACGCCCTTTTTGAAAGAGCCAAAGCCAGCAAAGAAACAGCCAGCCAAATTGCGGGTATCGCAGAAGGCAATTACCGAGAGGCACTCCAACTTTTGCAACACTCCGAAGAAGATTGGCACTCCTATTTAAGAGAGTGGTTAAACGCCACTTTAAAAGGTGGGCCAGCAGCTCAGGTAAAATTTACCGAAGAAGCGGCTAAACTGGGTAGAGAAAAACAAAAACAGTTTTTGCGCTACTTTAACCACCTGCTACAAATGAGCATCCGTATAAAAGTACTAGGGGCCGATCAGGTAAAAATGGGCGATCAAGAAAAAGATTTCGCGATTCGTTTAAATAAAATTGCTTCGGTAAGCCAGCAACAGGCCATTATTGAAGAACTGGACAAAGCCTCTTATTATATAGAGCGTAACGCCAATGGCAAAATGCTATTTCAGGCCCTTACCCTTAAACTCTACCACATCATTCAAAACAAAACCTTAATTTTGAATGATTAGCATGGATATGACCTCCTTGCAAACCGCTTGATAAAACATAACTTATTGTTTATCATGCACTTATTAACTAATAGTATAACTACATAATATGGGCTGTGGATCTTGTGGAACAAGTAAACCTGGTGGTTGCCAAAGTAATGGCGGCTGTAGCACAGGTGGCTGTAACCGCTTAAACGTACACGATTGGCTTTTAAACCTTCCTTTTAGCGACCCCGAAAGCAACTGCAAAATTGTTGAAGTAAGCTTCAAACAAGGCAGTCGCAAAGAATATTTTAGAAATGCTACCCTTCAATTTTTTGAAAAAGGAGATTACGTAACACTAGAAGGTGTGAGTGGTTTTGATGTAGGTGAAGTAAGCCTTACTGGCGAACTAGTGCGTATGCAGCTTAAAAAAAATAAGCTCGAAGAAACCAGCCCAGAAATTAAAAAAATTATTCGCCGCGCCACAGAAAGAGATATTGAAGCTTTTCATATTAGCAAAGGCCGCGAAAAAGATATTTTAGCCAGAAGTAGAGCCGCAGCGATGGAACTGAAACTTCAAATGAAACTCAGTGAAGTAGAAATTCAGGCGGATGGTAAAAAAGCAACTTTCTTTTACACTGCAGACGACCGTGTAGACTTTAGAGAACTCATTAAAAAATACGCTACCGACTTTAAATTTAAAGTGGAAATGCGTCAGATAGGTATTCGTCAAGAAGCTGCAAAGCTTGGTGGCATTGGTTCTTGCGGTAGAGAGCTTTGTTGTAGCACCTGGTTACACGACTTTAAAAGTGTAAACACCACAGCTGCACGTTACCAAAACTTGTCTATCAATCAAACCAAACTCAGTGGACAGTGTGGTAGATTAAAATGTTGTTTAAACTTTGAATTAGACACCTACCTAGATGCACTGCAAAACTTCCCTGATTACGCAGATTCATTAGATACTGCCATGGGTACAGCGCACCTCATTAAAAAAGATATTTTCAAAAATTTAATGTGGTACATCTTACCTAATAATTCAAAACATTATCCACTTACCATTCAGCGCGTAAAAGAAATTAAACGCCTCAATGGACAAGGTGTTAAAGTAGACGAGTTACAAGCGGTAGAAGTAACCAGCAGTAAACCCAAAGAAGTAGAACCAGCATTTGCGGATGTAGTAGGACAAATTAGTTTACGTACATTAGAAAGAAACGATAAGAGAAGAAGAGACAATAATAGAGACAACAGAGGCGACAATCGTGGACCTAATAACAGATCTAACAACAATGGTCCAAGACCTAACAATAACGGACCAAGACCGGACCGCGGACCTAACAATAACGGACCTCGCCCTAATAATAACGGACCAAGACCCAATAACAACGGACCAAGACCAGACCGCGGACCTAACAACGGTCCAAGACCTAATAACAATGGCCCTAGGCCAGCTCAGGATGCTCCAAAAGCACCTGATCAATAGAACTTGTTATAATAACGCAAGCGGCCCGAATTTCGGCTTCTGTAATGATAAGTGGAGGTGCCACCCTAATGCGGTCGGGTGCAAATAAAAACCAATCGGTAATCAGTCCATTTTGTACGCAGGTATGCGCTACTTTTTGTGCGAGTACATCAGATGTAAACTGCAAAGAAAACCAAAGTCCAATACCCTGCATTTGAACAATAGCAGGATGCTGCAGCAAGGTTTTTAATAATTCACTTTTTGCAGAAACGGTATCTATCCATTTTTGTTCCGTTAAAATTTCAAAGGCTTTTTTACCCGCTGCACAACTTACCGGGTGTCCACCAAATGTGGTGATATGACCAAGCACAGGCGCCACAGTTAATGTGCTCATGAGTTTGTGACTCGAAATAAAAGCACCAAGGGGCATGCCACCACCAAGCGCTTTACCAACGAGTAAAACATCAGGCACTACACCCATTTGCTCAAACGCAAATAGTGTACCCGTGCGGCCAAAACCAGATTGTATTTCATCAAAAATTAAAAGCACACAGTGTTCGTTGCATTTTTTTCGAATAGCAGCAAGCCATTCTTTTTTTCCAACCGTTACGCCACTCTCTGCTTGCACAGGTTCTACAATCACACAGGCCACCGTTCCATCAATGGCATCCACAAGTGCATCATCATTATAATTAAAATGATAGACTTCAGGTAAGAGTGGTCTAAATGCATTACGCCAATACTCGTCTCCCATTACACTTAAAGCACCTTGCGTACTACCATGATAAGCTTTATTGCAAGCAATAATTTTTGTTTTGCCCGTAACACGCTTGGCTAGTTTTAGTGCGCCCTCTGTGGCTTCGGCGCCACTACTTGTAAAATAAACGCAGTCTAAATTTTTAGGTAAATGACTAGCCAGTAAAGACGCATACTGCACCTGCGGACTTTCAATAAACTCGCCGTACACAATCAGGTGCATATATTTTGCAGCCTGCTCTTGCACCGCTTTTACAACTTCCGGATGGCTATGTCCAATATTACAAACACTAAAGCCTGCAATAAAATCGGTGTAGGTTTTACCATGCACATCGGTGAGGGTTACGCCAGCAGCTTCCACCATTTCGATACCAATGGGCGCCTCCGATGTTTGTGCGACGTGCTGTAAAAAAAGTTGACGGTTGTTCATAGCTTTTACAAGAATCACAAAGGTAAAGGTTTACTAAAGAACAGCACTTTACACAATTTTATTACATTCGTTTAAAAAAGAAGATGCCGGTTATACTTCCCGTTTTAGGTAAATCACCCAGTTTTGGAGAAAACTGCTTTATTGCGCCCAACGCAACCATCGTTGGTGATGTGAGCACTGGAAATGAATGTAGTTTTTGGTTTAACGCCGTAGTAAGAGGCGATGTGCATTTTATTAAAATGGGCAACCGCGTAAACGTGCAAGACGGCGCTATCATACACTGCACCTACCAAAAGCACCCCACTACCATTGGTAACAATGTATCGATTGGGCACAACGCCATGGTGCATGGATGCACCATCCATGACAATGTACTCATTGGCATGGGGTCCATTGTGATGGACCGGTGTGTGGTCCATAGCAACTCCATCATTGCAGCAGGAGCGGTTGTATTAGAAGGAACCGTTGTAGAAGCAGGAAGTATTTACGCAGGCGTGCCAGCAAAAAAAGTAAAAGAAGTTTCTCCAACTTTAATTGAATCAGAAATTAATAGAATAGCAGAAAATTATGTGAAGTATGCCAGCTGGTACGACGCGGTTTAATGCGCAGCATCCATGGTTGTTAAAATATTTAAGTAACTCACGTATCTATCAGCGGCAATTTTTCCTTCTTCGAGCGCGCTTTTAACAGCGCATCCAGGTTCTTCGATGTGCATGCAATTATTAAAATGACAGTTCCCCATTTGGGCGCGCATTTCAGGAAAATAATGCGATAATTCTTGTTTCGAAATATCTACAAGCCCTAACTCTCTAATACCCGGCGTGTCAATGATAGCGCCACTTGTAGGCAGGTCAAACATTTCTGCAAAAGTGGTGGTATGCATACCTTTTCCACTCCAACCACTTACTTCTTGTGTACGTAGTTCGAGTGTTGGAAATACTGAATTGATAAAGGTAGATTTACCTACACCACTATGCCCACTCAGGAGTGTTGTTTTACCATCTAGCAGTGCAGCAATTTCTGCAACGCCTGTATTTTTTTCGACACTACATAGCATTACCCTGTAACCGATGCTGGAATAAATTTTTTGTAGGTGCGCAAAATGATCCAACTCTTTTTGTTTGTATAAATCTGATTTATTAAAAACAATAATGGCTGGAATATGATAGGCTTCGCAAGAAATTAAAAAACGGTCTATAAAACCTTGTGATGTTTTTGGATCTTTTAGGGTGGCAAATAATAAGCTCTGATCGAGATTGGCAGCAATAATATGGTGCTGGTGTTTGTTGTGTGGCGATACCCGCGCAACATAATTTTTACGGTCACAAATGGTGTCAATCATGGCGGATTCTTCTAACACGTCTTCAATTTGCATCTCTACTTCATCACCTACCGCAATGGGATTGGTAGAGGTAAGTCCGCCAATTTTAAATACCCCCTTGATACGTGCATTGTACATTTTGCCCGTTTCCGCTTTGGCCACATACCAACTACCTGTAGACTTGTAAATTCTTGCTTTCATTTGCTGGAACGAAGATACGGCCACGCTTTAAAAGGGAGTGAATTGGATTAAAAAGAATTTTTGCGAAACATTAACGATGTATTTAGGCTTTTAAGCCTCCACATTGCCCCTTAAAAGGGCTATTATTTGGTATCTTTGCAACCTATGGGAAAGTATGCACATGATAAAGTGGTGCCCTATGAACAAAGTGGGCTCACCAAAAAGGAGCAGGTTGCGAGCATGTTTGACAGCATCGCATTCAGGTACGATTTTTTGAACCGCTTTTTAAGTGCAGGTATCGATGTTAGTTGGCGTAAAAAAGCCATTCATGCATTAAATGAAGTAAAGCCTAAAATTATATTAGACGTTGCAACAGGCACCGGCGATGTTGCCATATTAACGCATAAAATGATTGCTCCAACACATATCACGGGTGTTGATATTTCTGAAGGCATGCTTGCAGAAGGCAGAAAAAAAATTGCAGCGCTAGGATTACAAGATTCGATTGAACTAGTGAGTGGTGATAGCGAACAACTCGCATTTAACGACAATCATTTTGATGGTATCACTGTTGCGTTTGGTGTGCGTAATTTTGAACACTTAGAAACAGGTTTACAAGAAATGTTTCGTGTGTTACAACCAGGCGGCAAACTTGTGATACTTGAGTTTTCAAAGCCAAAACAGTTTTTATTTAAAGGCTTCTACAATATTTACATGAATTTAGTAGCGCCCGGTTTTGGTAAAATGATTGCAAAAAATAAAGAGGCCTACCAGTATTTAAATGATAGTGTTCAAGCTTTTCCAGAAGGAGACGCTTTTACGAGCATCATGGAAAAAGTAGGCTTTACCTCTATTACCAATAAGAAATTGACTTTTGGCATATGCACGATTTACTGCGGAAAAAAATAATAACCACTTGCATTATTTTGTTTTGCGCGGTGAGCAGTATACAGGCGCAGCGCGAAATATACCGTTCGTATAGAGACGACCTGCCTTACTATTTTGGATTAACCCTCGGCTACAACAAAAGCTATTTACACCATACTAAATCTGCAGATTTTTTAGCATCGGATTCTATCATGTATGTAAATCCGGTATCTAGTGGCGGTATTACCATGGGCTTATTAGCAACCCTTAAAATCAATGATCACATAGAGCTTCGTGCAAATCCACAGCTTATCATTGGCGGATCTAAATACATCGACTACACATTAAAATCTGTTAAGCCAGGCGAGCAAACCCAGCAACAACAAATTTTACCTTCCACCCTTGTAAGCCTTCCAGCACACTTTAAATTAAACTCTGACCGAATTGATAATTTTAGATTGTACATTTTAGGCGGTGTCAAATTTGACTTTGATTTGTCCAGTAATTCAACCTCGCGTAACGCCGATGACCTCGTTAAATTACGTGCCGTAGATTTTGGATTAGAAGCGGGCCTAGGACTTAATTTTTATTTGCCCTTTGTAACTGTGTCACCAGAAATAAAATTCAGTTACGGTATCACCAACTTACATCAACTTGATCGCGGACTCAAATATTCCAATGTACTTGATAAATTACAATCTAGAATGATCGTATTTTCAATACACTTAGAAGATTAATCGCTTCAAATAAAGCAACAACATAACCGTCTATTATGAAAAATATAGTCATCAAAAACGTATCCATCGTAAACGAAGGAACCACCACAACAGGTGATGTATGGATTAGAGATACCCGCATCGAAAAAATTGGATCGCAACTAGACCCTAGCATGCGCATTGAAGAAATAGACGGAACGGGTCAAACCCTAATCCCTGGCGTTATTGATGATCAAGTGCATTTTAGAGAACCGGGGCTTACGCACAAAGCAACCATTTACACAGAGGCAAAAGCAGCGGTAAGAGGTGGTGTTACTTCTTTTATGGAGATGCCAAATACCAATCCACCGGCATTTACCCACGAGTTACTCGAGCAAAAATATGATACCGCAAAGCACCATGCACTTGCGAACTACTCCTTTTTTATGGGTACTTCCAACGACAATTTGGAGGAAGTGCTACGCACCAACGACAAAAAAAATGATGTTTGTGGTGTTAAAATATTTATGGGTTCATCAACCGGAAATTTACTCGTTGATAACCCAATTTTATTAGAAAAAATATTTGAAGGTTCTGAAGTTTTAATTGCTACACATTGCGAAGAAGAGCGTCTATTCAAAAGCAACCTAGCAAAGTTTACCGCAGAAAACAGGGTATTAACTGCCGCAGATCATCCGTTAATTAGAGACGAAGACGTTTGTTTTGAATCTTCATTTAGAGCGGTACAAATGGCCAAAAAATTTGGCACCCGACTGCACGTTTTACATATTACCACCGCTAAAGAATTACAACTCTTTAGCAATATGCTTCCACTCGAAGAAAAAAGAATTACATCCGAAGTATGTGTACACCATTTACACTTTACTTCCGAAGATTATGCACGTTTAGGCAATCAAATAAAATGTAACCCTGCTATTAAAGCTCCACACAATAAAACAGCTTTATGGGAGGGATTACTAGATAACCGACTTGATATTATTGCCACCGATCATGCCCCGCATACATGGGCCGAAAAACAAGAGGACTACTTACATGCACATGCAGGACTTCCACTCGTACAGCACGCACTGTGTCTTATGTTACATTATGTAGCCGAGCAAAAAATTACCATTGAGCGTGTAGTAGAAAAAATGAGCCACGCACCAGCGCGCTGTTTTCAAATTAACAACCGAGGCTACATTAGAGAAGGCTACTACGCCGATTTAGTGTTACTTGACAGAAATACCCCAGAAACCATTACCAAAGAAAATATCCTATACAAATGCGGATGGAGTCCACTCGAAGGCTTTACCCAACCCGCTACGGTTTCAAAAACTTTTGTAAATGGTCATATGGTTTATGGAAATGGAGGATTTGATGAATCTAAGACTGGAATGCGTCTTCAGTTTAACAGATCCTAAATTATGCAGGTAGATAAAGATACCCTTCACGACCTCTCCATATTTAACAGCGACGAGTCTGTTTCTATATTCCATTACCTCAATCAAACCGGCACGGTTGGGGGTAAAGAAATGCTTCGTTACCTGGTTGAAAACCCGCTTGGTAACATCCAAAAAATTAAAGATACACAAGCCGTTATTCAGGCCCTAGTAAATACGCTACCTAAATGGCCCATTAGCATTACCAACGGCACCATTATGGTGGTAGCCAAATACTACGAAACACAGTTTGACCCATACCCACAGCAGCCCACTTATTTTAATAGTAACTGGTATAAAATATTTCACGCGCCAGATTATGCGCTAACAAAATATACCATCACCCACTGCGCCGATTTTTTGAATGGAATGTTTGCGGTTCACCAACTTTTACTAGACTACAATCATCATCCAATGATTGCAAGTTGGACCGCTAGCATCGAAAAAAAATTAAGCAAGCCAGCACTTGCGGCGCTTAGGCTCATAGACACTAAAACGGCAACGCCGCAACAAATGTTAAGTATTGCGGGGCAGATCCGAACAAGACATAAGCAAGATTTTTATGACCTGATAGATTTGTACAGCAGTATGGACGCCTATCAAAGTTTGGCGCGCGTATTTGTAGCAGAGGACCTTTGCTTTCCTAATTTTACAACCGCACCTACTGCATGCATAGAGGCAACGGGTTGCTACCATCCTCTTTTACAAACGCCTACTTCTTATAATATTACGCTCGAAAAAGATAGCAACTTTTTATTTTTAACCGGCGCCAATATGGCGGGTAAAAGTACTTTCATTAAAGCCGTTGGTATTAGTGTTTACCTGGCACATATGGGCATGGGCGTTCCTGCAAAAACAATGGAGCTCACTTTATTTGATGGGCTGCTTAGTAACATCAATGTGATGGACAATATCATTAAAGGAGAAAGCTATTTTTACAACGAAGTAAAGCGCATAAAAAATACCATCGAAAAAATTAACGACGGAAAAAACTGGCTCATCCTCATCGATGAACTCTTTAAAGGTACCAATGTAGAAGATGCTATGAAGTGCAGCACGGCTGTCATTGAGGGCCTTCGCAAAATCAAACCTTCGCTGTTTATACTATCAACACACCTCTACGAAATTGGCGCCAACTTAAAACAGTATACCAATATTCAATTCAAATATTTTGAAACAAGGGTTCATGATGGTGAGCTTGTTTTTCATTACCATTTAAAAGAAGGCATTAGTGATGATAGGCTTGGCTATCTCATTTTAAAAAGAGAAGGCGTTGTGGATTTATTACAAAACCTCTAATTTTTTTTCATTCAGCAATTATTTCAGGTATTTATTCGGTGCCGTTTTTATATGGCATCGTAGCGCTTACCTTTCTACAAGTATCAAAGTGTTTGTATGCTTGTAAAAACTATGGGTGCAGCAGTAATGGGCGTTGACGCCATCACCATCATTGTAGAAGTAAATGTTAGTATGGGTCAGGGCTATCAAATTGTTGGCCTTCCGGATATTGCTATTAAAGAAAGTTTACAAAGAACAGAGAGCGCTATTAAATCGAATGGCTTTAGTATGCCACGCATTAAAGTGGTCATCAATTTAGCGCCAGCAGATATCAAAAAAACGGGCGCTGCATTTGACCTACCCATTGCCATTGGTATACTAGCCGCTAGTGATCAACTTATCCAAGAAGCACAAATTCATAAGTACATGCTCATGGGAGAACTTGGTTTAGACGGAACCATTCATCCCATCAGGGGTGCACTGGCCATGGCCATTCGGGCTAAAAAAGAAAATGCACTTGGCATTATTTTACCCGCTGCCAATGCCAATGAAGCGTCCATGGTAAAAGGACTAAACGTTTATGGCGTGGCGCATTTACAAGAAGTGGTCAACTTTTTTGCTGCTGGAACTTGTACCCCCACGCACCAAATACACCCTGAAACTTTTTTAAACACAGACCCTTCCCTTTCAAATATCGATTTTAGCGAAGTGAGTGGGCAAGACAATATTAAACGCGCCCTAGAAATTGCGGCGGCTGGGTCACACAATGTGATTTTAATTGGACCGCCTGGCGCAGGAAAAACCATGCTAGCAAAAAGACTCCCTAGCATTTTGCCACCCTTAAATGTGGCAGAAGCCCTAGAAACAACCCAGATATATAGTGTAGCTGGAAAGTTAGCCCCGGGCTCCTATTTGGTGCAATCAAGACCTTTTAGGTCACCTCATCATACCATTTCAGACATTGCACTCATTGGCGGCGGTAGTCATCCACAACCCGGCGAAATATCGTTGGCGCATAATGGTGTTTTGTTTTTAGATGAACTACCAGAATTTAAAAGATCTGTTTTAGAAGTGCTCCGTCAACCCATGGAAGAGCGGATGGTAAGCCTTGCTAGAGCAAGTATGTCGCTCACATACCCAGCCAACTTTATGCTAATAGCCTCCATGAACCCCTGCCCTTGTGGTTATTTCAATCATCCAACAAAATCATGCAGCTGTCCGGCGGGCGCCGTAGAAAAATATTTAAATCGGGTGTCGGGTCCGTTACTCGACCGCATAGATCTTCATGTAGAAGTAACTCCCGTAACACATCATGAACTGGATCGCAGCTCCCGGCCATCAGAATCAAATAGCATTAGAGAAAGGGTTTTAGCGGCTAGGGCCATTCAAAAAAACAGATACGAACACTGCGCCAATACCTATACCAACGCACAAATTTCAAATAAAGAATTGGCTGATTTTTGTCCACTGGGGACAAATAGCAAAGCCATATTAGCGGCAGCTATGGAAAAATTAAACTTGAGTGCCAGAGCTTATCACCGCATCATTAAAGTAAGTAGGACCATTGCAGATTTAGCAGGCGCACCACACATTTTACCTGAACATATCGCAGAAGCCGTCCAGTACCGTACACTAGACCGGGCCAATTGGAGCGCTAGTGGCGGGGGTTAAGCAAATATCAATACATGAACTAATACTGGCCTGTATTTAAAAGCACAAGCGTGCAAGCATCCATGGTTTCAATCCCTTTTTGCTTTGCCACCATCGTAAATGCTTCATTTTCGGTACCCGGATTAAAAATAATACGTTTAGGCGCCAATGAAAACAAATAAGGTATCAGTGCGTGCTGAGCCGCAGGGTTCACATACAATGTAATGGTATGGATATCTGTTAATACGGGCTCGCCGGTAACAATGGGCGTATCATCTATATGACCTGGTTTAAGACCTATGCACGCAACAGGATGTCCATGCGCTACTAATAATTTTGTAGCTAAATAACTATAACGCTCCGGATTTTCGGAAGCGCCAATGATTAAAGTTTTTTTAGGGTTGCTAGGTTGTGCTGTCATTTTTCAAAGATACATACTAAATGATCAAATGAAAGCAGGGCTTATACCCTGGCGATTTTCAATGAAATTATTTTTTACGTATTGTCGAAATATATTTTAACTTTACAATTCAACTTTTAACCCAAACAAACAACAATACCATGGCAAAAGCAAAAAAAGCCGCTCCAAAAAAAGCTGCTGCAAAAAAACCAGCTGCTAAAAAAGCAGTAAAAAAAGCCGCTCCTAAAAAAGCTGCTGCTAAAAAACCGGCTGCTAAAAAAGCAGTGAAAAAAGCCGCTCCTAAAAAAGCTGTTGCAAAAAAACCAGCTGCTAAAAAAGCTGTGAAAAAAGCCGCTCCTAAAAAAGCTGTTGCAAAAAAACCAGCTGCTAAAAAAGCTGTGAAAAAAGCTGCTCCTAAAAAAGCTGCTGCAAAAAAACCAGTAGCTAAAAAGGCTGTGAAAAAAGCAGTAAAAAAAGTAGCTCCTAAAAAAGCTGTAGCTAAAAAACCAACTGCTAAAAAAGCTGCTGCAAAAAAGCCAGTAGCAAAAAAAGTAGCCGCTCCTAAAAAAGCTGCTGCAAAAAAGCCAGTAGCAAAAAAAGTAGCTCCTAAAAAAGCTGTGAAAAAAGCCGCTCCTAAAAAAGTAGCAGCTCCTGCTCCAGTTGCAGCACCAGCGCCAGTTGTAGCCCCTACGCTATTTGAAGCGCCAGCAACAACTGAAACGCCAAACGCTTAATTGAATATCCGAACAACAGTTCGTCTAATAAAAAAAATCCTGTTACGTATAGTAGCAGGATTTTTTTTATTGCTATCTTTAAAGGACTACACACTGTAGTTATCCAAACTCAAAAAACAAAACCATGCGCCGTTTTCTTTTTTTAATGCTTCTTGTAATTCCTTCGCTCGCATTTGCACAAACAGCAAATTCTGTTTTTGAAAAAACTAAAAACATGAAGCGCCAATCCGGATTTTTTACTTTTTACGTAGATGAAACCACCGGAAAAATATGGTTAGACATTGATAAAATTGGACAAGAATTTTTACTCGTTAATTCATTGCCTGCTGGTTTAGGATCTAATGATATTGGGCTTGACAGAGGACAAATTGGAGATACTAAAATTGTATTTTTTGAGCGCGTGGGTAAAAAATTATTACTAGTGCAACCCAACTATGATTACCGCGCCAGTAGCACCGATAAAAATGAAAAAAGAGCCGTGAAAGAATCTTTTGCAAGTTCTACCATTGGGTCTTTTGTTATTGAAGAAGAGCAAACGGGTCATTTATTAGTGGATGCTACTTCCTTTTTTGTAAAAGACGTGCATGGTGCTGCAGATAAAATTAAAAGCATGCGTCAAGGAACCTATTCGTTTAACGAACCTCGTTCTGCGATGTATTTTGCCAACACAAAAAACTTCCCCCTCAATTCAGAATTTGAAGCCAGCATTACATTTATTGGTGGCTCAGACGCAGGCAGATTTGTAACAACGGTAACACCTTCACCAGAAGCGATTACGCTCCGCATGCATACTTCCTTTGTTCAACTTCCTGATAATCAGTACAAACCAAGACAGTATGATATCAGAAGTGGGTATTTTGGCATTTCTTATTTCGACTATAGTTCGGATTTTACCACGCCCATTCAGCAGCGTTTCATTTCAAGACATCGACTCGCTAAAAAGGATCCAACTGCACAGGTTAGCGAACCCGTTGCGCCCATTATATACTATTTAGATAACGGTACGCCAGAACCTATCAGGTCTGCACTATTGGAAGGCGGCCGCTGGTGGAATCAAGCTTTTGAAGCTGCAGGCTATAAAAATGCATTTATTGTAAAGGTACTTCCTGATAGTTGCGACCCCATGGATATCAGATACAATATGATCAATTGGGTGCACCGTTCTACACGCGGTTGGAGTTATGGCGCTACCGTAACGGACCCGCGCACTGGAGAAATCATTAAAGGTCAGGTTTCATTAGGCTCACTACGCGTTAGACAAGACTATTTAATTTTTACAGGATTACTAGCCCCCTACGAAACAGGAAAGCCGGTACCTAATACTATGAGAGAAGCAGCGCTTCAGCGTTTACGTCAACTCTCTGCACACGAAATTGGACATACCTTAGGATTACAACATAACTATGCATCAAGTTATAACGATCGAGCTTCTGTAATGGACTATCCGCATCCTAATATTTTTATCAATGAAAAAGGAGAGATGGATTTTTCTAAAGTGTATACCAACGCTATTGGTGAGTGGGATAAAAGAGCCATCATGTATGGATACCAAGATTTTGACAAAAGCATCAACGAAAATAATGCACTACAAAATTTATTAGCAGAAAATACAAAGCAAGGACTCTTATTTATTGCCGATGCCGACGCGCGCGCTGCGAGTGGCTTTCACCCCTATGCACATTTATGGGACAACGAAAAAGATGCAACCGTAGGATTAAAAAACACACTCGCTGTTAGAGCAAAAGCACTACAAAATTTTTCTGAAAATACCATTAGACCTGGTGCACCCATGGCTACACTTGAAGAGGTACTCGTGCCCGTTTATAATTACCACCGTTATCAATTAGAAGCCGTTTGTAAAATTATTGGCGGCACTGATTATAGTTATAGCACCAGAGGTGACGCAACGCAAAAACCAAAAATGGTAGCGGATGCGGTACAAAAAAATGCACTACAAGTAGCAGTAGGTTGTTTATCACCAAGCATATTAACGATACCCCCTTTTATTGCAGCACAAATTCCTCCAAGACCTCCTATGTATTATGGTGGTGAATTATTTGCCAAAAGAACCGGTATGAGTTTTGATCCACTTGCAGCAGCAGAAGCTTTAGCAGATTTTGAACTTGCTTTTTTATGTAATCCAGAAAGAGCAAATAGGTTGGAAATTAATAAAGCAAATGGCGCTAGTATTGGATTTGGAGAAGTGATAGATGCAGTTGTTGCAGAACTCTTTAAAAAGCCACTCAACAAAGGACTAGAAGAAATAGTAGGCCTTCAAACAAGACAAATGTTAGTGACCTGGTTACTGGGCGTTGCACAGTCTGAGCAAAGCAATTATCAAGTAAAAGCGATTTGTTCTGAAAAATTAGCAGAGATCAAAAAATGGAGTATGGATCAAATCAAAGCAAACAAATACAAAACACATTTTGCTTATTTGATAGACCGCATCGAACATCCAAAAGACATTAGCTTACCTAAGCACAAAGAAATTGCGCCAGGTGCACCTATTGGATGTGATATGGATTAGTAAACGCTATAACAGCTTATACCAACATACGTAAAGGCTCTTCTAATAAAGATTTCAATGTTTGTAAGAAAGCGGCTCCTGCTGCACCATCCACAACACGGTGGTCGCAACTGAGGGTCACTTTCATCACATTGCCCGGTACCACTTGACCATTTTTTACTACCGGTACTTGTGCAATACCACCTACTGCAAGAATACATGCATCTGGTGGATTGATGATGGCTGTAAATTCATCTACGCCAAACATACCTAAGTTAGAAATGGTAAATGTGCTGCCTTCCCAATCGGCAGGTTGTAATTTTTTATCTTTTGCTTTTTGCGCAAAACCTTTTACAGTAACACCGATTTCACTGAGTGATTTGGTGTCTGCAAAACGTACAACTGGAACCAGTAAACCTTCGTCTACCGCAACAGCAATACCAATATTTACATGATGGTTGGTACGAATGGTATCACCAAGCCAGCTGCTATTAATTTTTGGATGTTGTTTTAATGAAAGTGCTGTTGCTTTAACAACCATATCATTGAAACTAATTTTTACAGGCGCCACTTCATTAATTTTTGTACGCGCTGCAACAGCTGCGTCCATATCAATGGTCATGGTGATATAAAAATGTGGGGCCGTAAATAAGCTTTCACTTAAACGGCGCGCAATGGTTTTGCGCATTTGAGAAACCGGCTGGTCTTCAAAACTCACTACACCTTGTTGTGCAGCTGAAACAAATGCTGGAGCAGCAGCGCTTGCTGCTGGAGTTACAGATGCAGTAGCTGGAACATATCCGTCAATATCAAATTTGGTGATACGTCCATTATCGCCAGTTCCTTTTACATATTTTAAATCAATGCCACGCTCTTCTGCCATTTTTCTGGCAAGTGGGCTAGCAAAAATTCGTCCTTCGTTAACAACCACCTGAGCAGCAGGTGCAGCAGCAGTTGCCTGAGTAGGGGCTGTTGGAGCCGCAGCTGGGCTTGCCGCAGGTGCAGTAGCAGCAGGTGCTGCAGCGGTTGCGCCATTTTTTACAGCGGCAACAATTGCATCCACATTTGTACCAGCAGCACCAATCACGCAAAGTAAATCGTTTACTAAAATTTTCTCTCCCGCTTTTGCGCCTTGGTATAATAAAATACCATCTTTATAACTTTCAAGTTCCATGGTTGCTTTATCGGTTTCGATATCCGCTAACACTTCCCCTTTTTTTACAGTATCTCCTACATTTTTTTGCCAACCTGCAATTACCCCTTCGGTCATGGTATCGCTTAAGCGTGGCATAAGTACTACTTCATCCATAGCTGCCACATCAAGTGCAGGACTTGCAGACGCTGCAACAGGTGTAGCAGTTGCTGTAGCTGGTGCAGGCTCCGTAGCAGGCGCTGCAGCCGGTGTACCCGCTCCAACAGATGCTATC
>CANEWV010000003.1 GCA_947442905.1 Chitinophagaceae bacterium
CGTTGCTATAACCGCCCACGGCGTCCCAGGTATCAATGTGTACGATATTAGGAGGCCAGGTAGCACCCTGCCAATCCTCCATAGGAAGCGCCGAGTAATTGGCTAGTAAATCTGTTTCTTTAAATGAATGAATGTCCTTTCCAAAATCATACTGAATCGAACAATTGCTCTGCGCTTTTAATTCGATAGCCGTGCTTGAAAAAAAGAATAGGTTATGTCCAGTTTCCTCAATCGCTTTTGCAAGTGGTGCATCCCAACCTGGGCATACATACATGTCATCATTTATGTACAACAAGTAATTTGTTGTTACAAGTGTACGGCAACTATTTAATGCATAACAAACACCTATATTATTTTTACTATATGAGTAACTAATATCTGCTTGTGTTTTTACCCAATCCAGCGTGCCATCAACACCTTCATTAATATGAACAATTATTTCATGCTTAAATTTCGAATGCTTTTTAATACTGTCTATGCATAATTGTAAATAAGCCAAATTGTTCCAGCTAGGAATTACAATCGAGAACTTTGCATCTTGTGCTGTGTTGCCCTTTAGTTTTTCTATATTTACATGCATTGATTACCGCCTTAAGGGTTAAAAGTAAAAATTGTTGACCAAACCGCCTATTTCAGTTGTTGTTTGTGTGTATAATGGTGCTCAGTTTATAGAAGAACAACTAGCTTCCATTATTGTCCAAACCTATGGGGTAGCTGAAATTATTGTAGTAGATGACGCTTCCAGTGATGATACTTTTGAGGTAGTAAAGCGCGCGGCAGCGCGCGATAACCGTATTGCCCTTTATAAAAATGAATTCAATATTGGCTTCACGGCCAATTTTGAGAAAGCCATGAAAATGGCAAATCATGATTTTATTGCCATTGCCGATCAAGATGATATTTGGAACCTTCATAAAATCGAAAAAATGATGGCAGCTTTTAAACCAGATGCAGCTGCTATTTATTGCGACTCAGTTCATTTTTCAAAAAAGATTCCTGCAGTTCCGGTTGCCAATAAAAAAAACCGACGTATACAAGGAACGGAGGTTAGAAAGTTGTCTATGTACAATACTGTGAGTGGGCATGCACTTATTATTCGAAAATCATTACTTGCTCAGGCACTACCAATTCCTAGTAATATTTATTATGATTGGTGGCTTGCTTTGCAAGCTGCAACGAATGGCGGTTTACAATTTTTAGATGAAATACTTGTGTATCAACGGGTGCACGATAACAACGCTACCATTTCAAAAGATATTTCCAAAAAAGAGCTTCGAAACAATTACCGCAACATGTTAGGTGCACATTTGAAGGCATTTACACAAATAGATAATTTGCCAAATGTCGACAAAGAATTTTTTGTCAATTTTGAAAATCACTGGAGTGAAATGCTAGAGCAGGGCTCAAGTTCGGGGCTATTTTTCTTTATGCTTAAACACCGGAAAAATTTATTCCATTACAAAAAAAGAAAGCTTCCTTTTTTTGCAGCAGTTAAACATTCGTTTTTGTTTGCGTATCGCCTGCGTTAAACTGTTTTTCTGTTTTCCACCAACGCCAACCAATATATCCCATAATGGCCAGCGGAGCTCCCGCTAAATACAAGATAGCTCCATTGAGTGCTTTTGCCGGTCCGTCTCCTAATTGAGAGGCTGTTTTAGTACAAATAGAACACTGTGCGCCTGCCTCGCCTGCAAAAAGGGTAAGTAAACATGCGGTTACTGAAAATACAATAATGCGAAGTGTTTTCTGGTTCATAGTTCTAAATGGAGCACAAAGTTAATTGAATAATTGCGTAAGAAATTTTCTTAACTTACTATTTCAATACTATAACAGTGACAGAACGTAGAAAGTTTATCCAAAAAATAGCCGGCCTAACAGCGGCATTTAGTGCACCCAGTCTAATACAGCAGGCATGGGCTGCAAACTGGGAAGAAGTGAATCAAAAAGCCGCGTCCCTTACCCCGCAGGAGTTAGCTAGTAACGAAGATTACTGGTCCGTGATCCAGCAGGCCTATACCGTTAACCCCAATATGGTTAACCTCAATAATGGGGGTGTGAGCCCGTCACCAAGGGTGGTGCAAGAAGCCGTTGAGCGCTTTAATCAGCTCTCCAATGAGGCTCCGTCCTATTATATGTGGCGCATTTTGGACCAGGGTCGCGAGCCGGTAAGGCATAAACTGGCCTCACTGGCCGGCTGTTCACCAAATGAAATCGCGATTAATCGTAACGCTACAGAGGCCTTAAATACGGTCATTTTTGGCTATCCATTTAAAGCCGGTGATGAGGTTATTGGCACCAAACAGGATTATCCTAACATGATTCAGGCCTATCGTCAACGCGCACTCAGAGATGGGATTGTATACACACAATTAAGTTTTGATTTTCCTATCGAAGATGACAATACTATAGTAGCAGCGTTTGAAAAAGCAATCACACCAAACACCAAACTAATTCATATCACGCATATCATTAATTGGGTGGGACAAATAATGCCTGTCAAAAAAATTGCAGCGATGGCGCATGCACGTGGTATCGAAGTGATTGTTGATGGCGCACATTCGTTTGGCTTACTTGATTTTAAAATTCCAGATTTAGAGTGTGATTATTTTGGTACCAGTTTGCACAAATTTTTATCGGCACCAATTGGTAGTGGAATGCTATGGATACAAAAAGATAAGATCGAAAAAATTTGGCCGCTACTCTGTAATGACAAGCCGCTTAGTAATGACATTAGAAAGTTTGAAACCCTTGGTACCAGAAGCTTTCCAATAGAACAAGGAATTGGCGAAGCCATTAATTTTCATATGGCTATTGGATCAAAAAGAAAAGAAGAAAGAGTTCGATATTTGAAAAATTATTGGGCTACAAAAGCGCTTCAAATTCAGGGTGTAAAAATCCACACTTCATTAAAAGACAAATATGCTTGTGGTATTTGTGGTGTTACCATTGATGGTATGACACCTGCCGCATTAGACGGAGCACTGTATACGAATTATAAAATTCATACGGTAGGTATTGTTTGGGAAAATATTAGTTGCGTTAGAATAACGCCTCATGTGTACACCAGACTTGAAGACCTCGATAAACTGGTTACCGCATTAACGGAAATTGCTGCAAAACAAAAAGGATAAGTACTTAAAATAATAAACCCCCAAATTTGGGGGTTTATTATTTTTTATGCTTTAGCGGTAGCTTTTGCAGTTTTTACAACAGCTACTTTAGCTGGACGGCTCTTACCAAAAGAACCTTTGAATCTTTTACCTTTAGCGGTTTTTTTATCACCTCTACCCATGGTTTAAATTTTTTAAATGAACAATCTTGAACTGCAAAAATAGAAAAACCCCGCGAAAGCGGGGTTCAATTCTTTTTGTAGGCAAAAATTAAACTTTGCTGCTTAATTCTTTACCAGCCTTAAAGCGAGCAACTTTTTTAGCTTTGATTTTGATTGCTTCACCAGTTTGTGGGTTACGGCCAGTACGAGCTGCACGCTTAGAAACTGAGAAAGTACCAAAACCTACTAAAGTTACTTTATCACCTTTTTTAAGTGTTTTAGTAACAGTGTCTACGAAAGAGTCTAACGCTGCGTTAGCTTGTACTTTAGTGATACCAGCATCTTCAGCAAGTTGCGCGATTAATTCTGCTTTGTTCATAAATGATTTTTTTAGTTGTTTGAATAACGAAACAAATTTATCCGCTTTTCCCAATTAGCAAAATTTTTTTATTAAAAAATAGATTTTGGGCGAATGCTCCAAATCCTTTATGCAAAGGGATTACAGGCTTTTTTGTTAGAATAAGGAACGCTTAATTTTTGTCTTTAATTTGATGAAAGCCTTGTCAGTAAAGGGTTTCAGGGGTTAATGCGTAGGATTCAATGCCTGCAAGGGTTTTAGAACAATATAATGAAGATTTGTGATTACCAAAATGAAAATTTAAATCTATCCACACTCAATTCACAACCTCCATTAATGACCTAAAACCAATCATTAACTGGCCCCAAAGCATTGTGGCGTCTTGTCTTAAGGCCGCCGCGTGCGTATCAATATACTTGTCATATTGTTCTCTATTCTCCATAAAATATTGCACTGCATAGGTAGGTCCATCACTATCATCAATGTCTAAAATTTTGACAAAATGATAATGACTAAAACAACCCGTTCGCATCACAGCGGGAATATGTGTGTTTTTCATCCAGGTTACCCAGTTTTCGTGAATACTAGGATCAATTTTGGTGGTTACATTGTAAATCAACATGATAGAATGAAATTAAATGGATTATTTGGGCTTTTTTAGGCTTAATTCTACAAAAATAGGGCAGTGGTCACTGTGTTTGACGTCAGGAAAAATAGATGCGCTTTTTAAGGCACTAGAAAGGGTATCTGTTACACAGATATAATCGATACGCCATCCCTTGTTTTGTAAACGCACCGTTGGGAAGCGCTGGCTCCACCAGGTGTAACCGCCTGTAAATTCAGGATGTAGTTGTCTAAAACTATCTATCCATCCAGTTTCAATAAATTGATCCATCCAAGCGCGCTCTTCTGGTAAAAAACCAGAACTCTTTTTGTTGCCCTTAGGATCATGAATGTCAATTTCACGGTGGGCAATATTGTAATCACCCACAACAATCAGTTGAGGTCTTTTTTTTCTTAAAGCCGCTAAGTATTGTTCAAATTCTGAGAGCCACTGGTATTTATAGTTTTGTCTTTCATCACCACTGGTGCCCGATGGAAAATAAGCATTCACAATGGTAATAGGTCCAAAATCTGCTTGTATGACCCTGCCTTCAAAATCGGACTGTTCAATACCCGTTCCATACACAACATTGTCTGGCTTTATTTTTGTAAAAATGGCAACGCCACTGTATCCTTTTTTTTGTGCCGAAAACCAGTAGCTCGTATAACCTAACTTTTCAATTTCAGAGGTATCAACGTCTTCTTTGGTGGCTTTGGTTTCTTGTAAGCAAATAATATCGGCCGGATTTTCGGATAGCCATTCAACAAAACCTTTTTTAATGGCAGCCCTGATGCCATTAACATTGTAGGAAATAACGCGCATTTATAATAAAAATTTATTGTAAGCAATAAGTAATAATTCTTTCATCATTGTAGCATCCGTAAAGTCTTTTGTAATGATAAAATTTTCTGGATCTGTCTTTCCTTTAACAATAGCAATAAGCCTATTGTTCAGATAGATTTCTTTCATTTCATGGTTCCAGAAACTACGTATAGTAAAATACGCGTCTCTTATTTTACCCGATAATTGGTAATCATACGTTATCTGAAATGGATAGTCGTTTTTGCTAACCCTTGCGGTAGAACTACTATCTATGCCGTTGGTGGTTTTATCTAAATAAACTTGTTTGTAAGGGTCCCCCGTGTTTTTTTGAATCGAAAAAACAGCTGTCGTATCTTTTCCTTGCAACATTATATGTAGTGGCCCCGGTAAAAAATCAGAAAAAATTTCTTTTTTACTTGTAGCCTGGCTATACGGATCTATTTCTGTTGCAATTTTTATGGTATAATTTTTATCTTGGTATACGTCTCTGCATTCCTGTCTTAAATAAATAAAATCGGAACTTGCTGTATTTCCGGTTTCTTTCATTTTTTTAATCAGTAGTTCCGATGCTGAGCTGTCTACAAGTTTTCGTTTTATCCAAATTTCATCAAAGAGTTGTTCTCCCATTCTAAGTACTTCGGCATTATCTAGTAAGCTAAAACTCCAGCTGTCTTTGATGGTTTGAACAAATATTTTAGATGTGTTTTGGATTTGACTCATCATAAAATTATCTGCATAATACACTGCAGGTGCTTTGATGTCCATAACAACTGTTTCATTGTTTGGATCTAGTGCCCTTTGTAATCCCACATGTACCACAGAGGCAAAACTTTTTTTAGTCAAAAAAATATTTTTTGGGCGAATGCCAAAACCAGCGCCTTCGGTATTACTGATAGCTTCAAAAACAGTTTGGTTGTTGACAATTTCTTGAAGTCCATTTGTGAGAATGGAACTTATCTGAATCACACTTGAAGCAGAAGCTATGATGGCAGTATCTGATGGTTCAACTAAAGACCCTGATAAAAAACTGATTGGATCATATTCATAAATCTCCACAAATAAATGCCAAGTACTTGTATCTGATCCGCTAAACTTCGCGGCATTATTTTTTAAAGCATCGCTGCTTGTATAAATTTCTATAGGCAGTGACGATTGAAAAAGTTCTAAATTAAAATTATTGTTAAGTAGTACTGAAAGTTTCGCGTTGATACTTGACCTCACAGATGTATCTTCTAAATAATGCATGCTCGGACCAAACATGGAAAAGCTTCTGATAGACTCAACGATTACCTTGTTTTGCGCAGGCACCCTAAATCCTGCGAGCAGCAGCAGGCATATATATATCAGTCTTTTCATGAGATGGCTAAATTACAACCTGTCTTCTATTATTAACAATTTTATTACAGGCAGTTCGTTATCATTGTAACATTAATTATGGAAAATACAGAAAGAATTATACCGGCAAAAGAGTTTGTGTATTTAGATGGCCCCAAGCCGCGTATCAATGAGCTTGTTTTTGCATGGCAAATATTTACACAGTTTATTAAAGGGTTTAGAACGCTACACTTTTTGGATCCTTGCATTACCGTGTTTGGCTCTGCGCGCTACCAGCCAGATCACCCGTATTACAAGGCTGCCACCGAGTTTGGCAAGCGAATTGCAGCACTTGGTTTTACAACCATGACAGGTGGAGGTCCGGGTATTATGGAAGCGGCCAATAAAGGGGCCATGGAAGCTGGCGGAAAATCGGTGGGTTGTAATATCAAGCTACCTTTTGAGCAACAGCCCAATCCTTTTATGCATAAGTGGATCACTTTTGATTACTTTTTTATTCGAAAAGTATTGATGGTTAAATATTCTTACGCATTTGTAATTATGCCAGGTGGCTTTGGCACCATGGATGAATTTTTTGAAACGTTAACGCTAGCGCAAACTGGCGTGATCAATGATTTTCCCATTGTTATTTATGGCAAAGAATATTTTCAGCCACTCATTGATATGGTGGATGCCATGGTTGTTAAAGGCACGATTTCTCCAGAAGATAAAAAACTAATGCTTTTTACAGATGACATAGACGAGGCCATGCAGTATATACAGGCCTATGTCAAAAAAAATTACACGGTCAAGCCACGCAAAAGGCTCTGGTGGCTTTTTGAAAAAGTATAACTGGTTAGGGTGTTATTCTAACACTGGACGAAGCCAACGCTGGGCTTCTTCTAACGGCATATTTTTTCTTGTCGCATAATCCTTTAATTGATCTTGCATAATTTTTCCAAGGCCATAATACGTGCTTTGTGGATTTGCAAAATACCAACCACATACCGATGACGCTGGATACATCGCTAAATTTTCTGTTAGCTCGATGCCTATAGCGTCTTTAACATTTAAGAGTTCAAACAGCTTGTATTTTTCGGTATGATCTGGACAAGCGGGATAACCTGGAGCAGGTCTGATGCCCACGTATTTTTCTCCAATAAGCGCGGCATTATCTAGACTTTCTGATGGTGCATATCCCCAATCTGATTTTCTAGTTTGCAAGTGTAAATATTCGGCAAAAGCCTCTGCTAGCCTGTCTGCTAGCGCTTGTAACATAATTTTATTGTAATCGTCATGCTGCGCTTCAAAGGCCTGGATATGTGGTTCAATGCCTTTAATGGTTACAGCAAATGCACCCATAAAATCTTTTGTATTACTTGATGTTGGGGCAATAAAATCGGCCAATGAAAAATTAGGTTGCCCTGGTGCTTTTTTAATTTGTTGTCTTAAAAAAGAAAGCTTTACTGGTTTTTCTGCTGCAACAATTACATCATCTGCGTCACTGTTGGCTGGCCAAAAACCAATGGTACCATCAGCGGTTAACCACTTATTAGCAATAATGGTATCTAATAATGCATTCGCATCTGCGTATAATTTGCTCGCTTCTTTTCCAACAACTTCATCCGTTAAAATGGCTGGAAAATTTCCGTGCATTTCCCAGGTAATAAAAAATGGTTTCCAGTCTATAAAATCTCTTAGTATAGCAAGGTCCACATTTGTATACAGCTTAGTGCCTGTGAATGAAGGAGTAACAGGTTTGTAAGCCTCCCAATCAATCGCTACTTTATTATTAAGTGCATCACTATAAGCGAGGTATTCTTTGGTAGGCTTTTTATTATCAAATTGATCTTTGAGTTTAGCATAATCAGATTGCGTATCCGATAAAAATGCTGCCTGCTGATCTTTACTTAATAATGATCCTGCAACGGTAACACTTCTTGAAGCGTCTAATACGTGTATCACATCTTTATATTCTGGTGCAATTTTTACAGCCGTATGAATTTTAGAGGTTGTTGCACCACCAATTAATAAAGGCTGCTTCATGCCTCTACGTTTCATTTCTTTAGCGATATGTACCATTTCATCCAGTGATGGCGTGATAAGGCCACTAAGTCCAATGATGTCTACATTTTCTTTTTGTGCAGCTTCTAATATCTTATCGGTAGGTACCATTACACCTAGGTCAATGATGTCGTAGCCATTACAACCTAGTACCACACCTACAATGTTTTTTCCAATGTCATGTACGTCTCCTTTTACAGTGGCGAGTAGTATTTTAGCAGCACCTGCAGCCTCAGTATTAGTAGTACCTGCAGCCAAATGCGCTTGTTTGCGCTCTTCTTTTTCGGCTTCAATAAATGGCGTTAATACCGCCACTGATTTTTTCATTACACGGGCACTTTTTACAACCTGAGGTAAAAACATTTTACCTTCCCCAAATAAATCACCCACAATATTCATTCCATCCATCAGCGGCCCTTCAATTACATCAAGTGGCTGCGGATATTTTTGTCTTGCTTCTTCGGTGTCGGCGTCTATGTATTCGGTGATACCATTGATAAGTGCGTGTGACAATCTTTTTTCGACAGACTCGTTTCTCCAAGCCTCATCTTTGATTTCAACTTTACCTTTTGCTTTAACGGTTTCGGCGTGAATAATTAATTTTTCGGTGGCTTCGTTGGTGTCGTTGTTTTTGTTGAGTAGCACGTCTTCGCAGAGTTGACGTAAGGTTGGTTCTATTTCATCATATACCACAAGCTGACCTGCGTTTACAATACCCATGCCCATACCCGCTTTAATGGCATGAAACAAAAACACAGAATGAATAGCCTCTCTTACGTGGTCATTGCCTCTAAAAGAAAAAGAAACGTTGGATACACCACCACTTACTTTAGTGAGTGGCATTCTTTTTTTAATTTCTCTAGTCGCTTCAATAAAATCTACTGCATAATTATTATGCTCTTCGATACCTGTTGCTACTGCAAAAATATTGGGATCAAAAATAATGTCTTCGGGAGGGAAGCCAACTTTGGTGGTTAAAATATCGTAGGCTCTTTGGCAAATTTCAATTTTACGGTCTTTGGTATCAGCTTGACCAACTTCATCAAAAGCCATCACAATAACCGCTGCACCATAGGCTTTGCACTTAAATGCTTGTTCAATAAATTTCTCTTCTCCTTCTTTCATAGAGATAGAGTTTACAATACATTTTCCTTGCACGCATTTTAAACCCGCTTCTATAATTTCAAATTTAGAGCTATCAATCATGATAGGAATGCGCGCAATATCTGGCTCACTTTGCAATAGATTTAAAAACGTAGTCATAGCTTCTACACCATCTAGTAGTGCGTCATCCATGTTTACGTCGAGCACTTGTGCGCCGCTCTCTACCTGTTGTCTAGCAACCGATAAAGCTTCTTCATATTTATTTTCTCTAATGAGGCGCGCAAATTTTTTAGATCCTGTAACATTGGTTCTTTCCCCAACGTTTACAAAATTTGTTTCGGGTCTTATAACAAGTGGCTCAAGGCCAGCTAGTCTTAAATAAGGTTGTATCGTGATCGTTGAACTCATAAAAATCGGATTGTGCTTATGCAATTGAAGTAGCTACGTTAGGTTTTTTTCGCGGTGAAATTTTTCTAACATGGTCTGCAATGTGTTTGATATGATCAGGTGTGGTACCGCAGCATCCACCCACAATATTTACAAACCCTTGTGCGGCCCACTCTTCAATAAAGTGTGCGGTTTGATGTGGCGCTTCGTCGTATTCGCCCATCGCGTTTGGTAAGCCCGCATTGGGATATGCAGAGGTATAGCAAGAAGCGATTTGACTTAACTCTTCTATATGGCTGCGCATTTCAGCGGCACCTAGTGCACAGTTCAAGCCAACACTGAGTGGCTCTGCGTGTTTGATAGAGGTATAAAATGCTTCTAGGGTTTGACCACTTAAAGTTCTTCCTGATGCATCTGTAATGGTACCGCTAATCATGATGGGTAGTTCAGGGATATTGTTTTCTCTAAAAAATTCTTTGGCGGCAAATATGGCTGCTTTTGCATTGAGGGTATCAAAAATAGTTTCGATAAGTAATACGTCTACACCACCATCTACTAGTCCTTTTATTTGTTCTTTGTATGCAACAACTACTTCATCAAAAGTTACTGCTCTAAATCCAGGATTGTTTACATCTGGAGAAAGACTGAGTGTTTTATTTAATGGGCCAATTGCACCTGCAACAAATTTTGGTCCGCTATCTTTATTTTCTGCTGCAAACTCTTCAACAGCACGTCTAGCGCAGGTTGCAGCCGCCACGTTTAATTCATAGGCGTATGCCTGCATATCATAATCGGCCATCGCAATAGTAGTACTACTAAACGTATTGGTTTCAATAATATCGGCACCTGCTGCTAAATATTGTTTGTGAATACCTACAATGATGTCTGGCTGTGTGATACAGAGCATATCATTATTGCCCTTTACATCGGTATGCCAATTTTTAAATTGTTCACCACGGTAATCGGCTTCTTCTAATTTGTGACGCTGAATCATGGTGCCCATAGCGCCATCAATCACTAAAATTCTTTGTTCTAATTCGTTTTTAATACGCATCTCATAGATAGTTTACAAATGGTTGATCCACTTATTACATGATCTTGCTAAAAACGTAGGGAGCGTTAAGGGGGGCGTTGCTATCATACGTTTATTAGTTCGATTGTGTTCGAAAGTAGGGGTCTACTCGAATGTACAGGCTGAACAATAAACAAATCCGCCTGTGCAGGACGCAAAGATAGGTAAAACCCTATAATTGTGTGTAATTACAATTAATTTCTAGGTCTACTTTTTCAGTAACGGCGCTTGCGTCAATATTAAAATCGGACATGCTAATGCTTATGGTGGCAGCAGCGGCAATACTGCCTTTACGAATGTTTAAGGTTGCGGTGGTTTGAACTGGTTTTGTTACACCATGCATGGTTAAAGTGCCAACAATTTTGGCGCTATACATACCATCTTTACTGAGGTCAATGCTTTTAATATTTTGAATGGTGCCGGCAAAACTAGCTCTTGGATATTTTTCACTCTCTACATATTCTTCATTAAAATGCGTTTGCATTTCGGCGTACTTAAACTGAAATCCTTTAAATAATAAACTAAAACGTATATCTCCTGAAGCGTTTAATTTACTGGACACTTCGTTGTTAATAGCACTCACATCCGCGTCTGTGGGAGACACAAATTTGATACTTCCTTTTTTAGTAGAAAAATTAAGTAGGGTATCTTTTTGTATAGGTGTTGCGGTTTGCGTAACTGTTTTTGTGGTGTCGTTTTTTGCTTTAAACAACAGCACTGCTTCATTGATAACAATATTATTATCTTCTGGAAAATAGCCCGCGCAAATACCCTTGTATGCTATGCTATCAAAGGCTTGTATCGAATCCTGTAAAGCGCTAAATGCAACCGTAATACTACCCGTATGCGCACCATTTTCTATATTTACCACCCATTTTCCAGCTTCATTTTTGGACGCTTCTTTTACGATACCGGTTAGTTCTAATACTTTATCGGTATACTGTGTACTTGCTGTTTTTTCATTTTGTTTAAATGCATCAAGTAATGTATTTACAGGCACTTTAACCGCTATTTCATTGTTAATGTTGCGGTGTGGTTTATTATATACCCACCATGCAAAGCTACCACCCATAATACCAATTATAACAATGAGTCCGAGTGACCATTTTAACCAAGCTTTCATGTTGTAGAATTTATTTTACGTATTGGCCTACCGGTAATCTGTTGGTAATACTTCTGGCAAGCGTCATTTCATCTGCATATTCTAGTTCGCCACCAAAAGCAATGCCTCTAGCAATAGTTGTAACCTTGCAACCCATCGGCGCTATCTTTTTTTGGATATAATAGATGGTAGTATCCCCCTGAATGGTTGGATTGAGGGCAAAAACGATTTCTTGGGTACTTTCTTTTTCAATTCTAGCAGTTAGCGCTTCAATATTTAGTTGTTCTGGCCCAATACCGTCTAAGGGTGAAATAATACCACCAAGTACATGGTAGGTTCCATTAAACTGACCGGTGCTTTCTATGGCAATTACGTCTCTAATATTTTCAACCACACAAATGATTTGCTGGTTGCGCGCACTATTCGAACAAATAGAACAAATATTGCCATCACTGATATTATAGCAGCGTTGACAAAACTTAATTTCTTTGCGCATTTTTGTAATGGTATCACCAAACATAGTAACATCTTCGGTGTCTTGCTTGAGTAAATGCAAAACAAGACGTAAGGCTGTCTTTTTTCCAATACCAGGTAGCTTGGCAAATTGGGCCACTGCATTTTCAAGTAAGGAAGAAGGTAATTGCATACTTTAATTTTTTACCAAGTAACCGTTATTTCATTATCCCAGTTATTACGCACAGAAATAGGCTTTGGAATTTCTATAACAATTTCTGGCTGTCTTTTGTTGACTTGAAATGAACCCGTATCCCAAATACCATTCTTATTGGCATCAAAGAGTATTCTTAATTCGTAACTACCCGGTTTATAGCGTTTAATAAGGAGTTGATTACTCGTTAAAGCGTAACTATTTATTACTTCATTTCTTTCAATGATTTGTAATACAGGGTGACGTGTTGTATCGATATTAGGGAACTTAAATTTGATAAGTCCGTAGTCGGCTTCTTTTTTCGTGTAAAATGATAAAGTGTCTGATTTAGCTGTGGTATTGCCAAGGCTATCTGCTACAAAACCCTTTGTTAGCAATAGTTTAAAAGGTTCGCCAGCTGGCCAGTTGTAGCCAATACTTAATTTAGTAGCAGCGCTATCCAGTGCAAGGGTGTAATCCTCTTTGGGTACGAAACTCGTGTCAACTAGTTTAATAGCAGCACTATCTTTGATGCTAACTTTTTTTGCAAATGTTAATTCTAGTGGAGATAATAAATCTTGCTCACCATTGTTAAAAGAAGCATTGTATTTTAAGCGCTTATCTTCCTTTGCATCTTTTGTATTGCTAGAAGCGTAAATCTTTTTTTCTACTTTTTTAAATTCTTCAAAAGCGTAAATCGTATCTGATTTTGTTTTTTCTGTCACGACTACCTGTTCGTTTAAAAAACCAAAATAGTTAGTACTATCATCATATTTTCTAGAAAAATTAGTAGGGATTACATAAGCCGCATACCTCCCTGGCGCTACGTTTCTAAAACTAAAATTTCCTTTCCCATCCACACGTGTATAATACCTAGGTGTGTTCTTGTAAATAGACGTGTCGTTTAAGTTATTATGTAGTACAACAATAAGGGTACTGTCTACTTTGCCGGTAGCAGCTACAATTACATGGCCATTATAATTACCATTATCTATTGTGGAACCCGTAGAAAAAATATACCTAAAACCTTTTGCCATATTTGACTCGTTAACGTCTACAACGGCTTTTCCAAAGTCTAATGTGTAGGTTGTATTTTCTTCTAAAGAGTCTTTAAATTTTATCGTTACATTTTTGAGTTTGTAATCTATGATGGGTGTGTTTTTAACGGTAGGCGATACGATTAAGTTTTCTTGTATACCCTGAAGTGTTACGTATTCATCAAAACTGAGCATGAAATTTTTAGTACGCACATTCGTAGCAGAGTCTTTGGGTAAGGCTACCACTAATTTGGGCGGCAAACTGTCTCTAGGGCCGCCACCAGGCGGGATAATATTGGCACAACCCGTTAGGTATAGGCTTATAAGTAACATGAGGGCTACTGCACCAACTGATTTAAACATCTTTTGTATTGAAAGCGCAAACATAGGCTAATCTCCAGACTCGTCTTGATCTTCATTTAGTTCATGAAGCGCAATTGATATCTTATTTGTTTTGACAAAATTACACCAATGGCATTCGTTTTTGCCACAACCCGTATAAAATTCCTTGTTTTTAATTTTTTGCCATACGGTTTCTATCTGTTGCGTAACGGTAGCGATGTCCTGAGGGGTCACCACTACTTTTTCCTGCTTATACACCCCAGTTTTATCGGGTTCAATAAAATCAAAAGTGGCACTGATGGCTTCCCAGTCTTTGGAAGGGTAATTGTCAATCAAAATTTTATAGAAAACCGCCTGTCTCCAATAGTCGCCTCCGTTAGGGTCTTTGTCATGTGGTGGTTTTATTTTGGGCCTAGCTTTATCAATATCTCCCGTTTTATAGTCTACTACATTGACGCTTTTGCCGTCAAATTCTATCTTGTCTAGTTTACCTTTTAAGGGCACGCCTTTTACAACCACATTTCTAATATTGGTTTCTGCAAGCATCACTTTATTCCAGCTACCAATATTAGCGTCGTAGTAATTGGTTAATACAATTTCACCATACTCCATTCTTCTGTCAAATTGTTCTTTGGTGAAATTTTCTCTGTGACGGTGCATGTACCAATTAAAATCCGAAATAAATAATTCTTTGGATTGAAAAACGTTATTGTTTTTTTGCATTTTTTGAAACAGCATTTCAAGTGCAAAGTGAACCGCAGATCCAAATTCGGTGGCTTCTGATTTACCAGAAGGCACTCTAACTAAATTGTTATAATAAAATTGTAATGGACATTTAAGGTAGTTGTTAAGCGCCGTTACATTCATGACAAATTTATCGAGGAGCTTGTCTACAAAATCCGCTTCTTCTTTTTCAATTTCAGGTGCTTGTTCTTTACTAAAACCAATGAGCGCAAATTCACTTAATTGAGCCTCAGTAATATTTGTTTTAGTAGGCACGAGCGCATAACCATCTATAATTTCAGCAACAAATAAAGATGGTTCTATTTCTTTACCATCATTTTTATACTGCGTATAGCTAATGTGTAAATGCTTTGCAGCCCTTGTTAATGCTACATAAAACAGGCGTCTGAGTTCTTCCTCCTCTTTAAATGCTGGCCCAGAAACAAAAATGGTATCCGGTAGTTGGTATCCACCGCCTGGTTTCTTTTTCTTTTCCCAATTGCTTGCATTGCAACCCACAACAAATACGTGCTCAAACTCTAGTCCTTTAGAACCGTGTGCAGTTAATAAATTGACTGCACTGTGGCTGCCACTTATTTTTGCTAATGGAAGTGCAAGGCCTTCTTTATTCATCAGCGAAAAAATAGTAACCAGTGCATCTAAGGTGAGCCTTGGATTTCTGCGCGTTTCTTCTTTTATAAAATCAAAGAGCCCGGTTAGTAATTTTAATTCCCAGTGCTTATCCGGGCTTTCCATGATGCAGCGGAGTAGGCCTGATTCTTTGATACAATTTTCAAATAATGTTTGCAGTGTTTCATTGGGCACATCTGCAATGACTTTTTCGATAAAGGTTGCAGCTGCTTGCAAGCCCGGTATTTCTTTTGAAAATAAATCTTCTCCTTGGCCCGTTAATTTTTCTGCAATAAGCCTACGCAGCGATGTTTTATTGTCACCAAATCTGCGGTCCGCAACTGCTGCGCTTAGTTTGGCAATTTCGATTGGCGGAATTTGAAACCAGTCAAAATGTAATATCTCAAATAATAGTTCATCTCCACCATATGGTATATCATGCTCTGCGGCTAAATAGGTAAGTAGCTTTACTAGTTTTTGAGGCGTGGGTTGGTGTAAGATATTAACGCTTCGTTTGCTGTAATAAGGGATATTTTTTTCTTTAAAATAAGAGCCTAATTCTTCACCATACTTGTTTTCTTTATAAATCACGGCAATTTGCCCAGGGGCAGTACCGCAGTTGATGAGCGCTTCTACAGCCGTTGTGATACCAATCATTTCGGCCCTTGGTGATTCATATACTTCAATGACTGGGGTATGCGTTAGGGGCGTCAAATTTGTATTGGAGGCCACCAAGTCTTTACTGAGGCCTTCAATTTTTTTGACAAGCCTTTCTTCGTTTTTATCGATAAGGGTTTTTGAAACGTCTAATATGGCCTGCGTAGAACGGTAATTGTTGGTGAGTACGACCGTTAACAAGCTATCCGAAAACTTATCGGCAAAAGCTTGCATGTTTTCGATATTGGCGCCCTGGAAACGGTAAATACTTTGATCGTCGTCACCGACAACAAAAATATTGGGTGTATCCCAAAAGCTAATAAGTTGCTCTACCAATTTATTTTGTGTTCCACTGGTGTCTTGGTATTCGTCTACCAATATATATTGATATTGCTCTTGGTATCGAACAAGTAAATATTTGTCTTCATCAAATGCACGAATCACCCAGTTGATCATGTCATCAAAATCATACCTGTTTTTTGCGCGCATCATTTGTTGAAACACAGGAAAAGCGGCCACTGCTGCACGCAATTTTTCCATTTTTTCTGTTGCTTCCTCGATCTTATTTTCTTTGAGGTCTCCAGCCTTAAACCCTTTGTAGGCGCGCTTATACACAAATTCTTCTCGGTTGGGTATGTCTGCAATAAAGGCGTCGATACAGGTATTGATATAATCTGGCGTCCATCCTTCTTTTTTCATGGTAGAAAAAAGTTGTTGCAAATTATTGATCTCAAAATACACATCGCCTCTATATCTTTTTAGCGGATGATTTTTTGGAAACTGATCAATTAATGTTTTAAAGAGCGCAATTTTTTCAAGATCAGAAATAGGATCTAAACTTGTTTTTTCAAACAAGGATAAATTTTCTTGAATGATATCATTACAAAAAGCGTGAAAAGTATAGAGATTTACTTTATAAGCGTCAGGCCCAATAAAATCGAGTAGTCTTTTGCGCATGGCTACCACACCAGCATCTGTATAGGTAAGACATAAAATATTTTCCGGCCTAGTGTCGCTTTCTAACAATATTTTTCCAATACGTGCGCCTAGTATTTGTGTTTTTCCTGTTCCAGGGCCAGCAATCACCATAACGGGCCCTTCCATATTATCAACTGCTTTTTTTTGTGCTGGGTTAAGTCCCTGCATCATGGTATTAAAAGCGGCTAGTTGTTCTGTTTTAGTGATCATGCTTAAAGGTAAAATTTATAAGGTTACTTGAGAGCGGTGCACCCTTATTTTTAATTAAAATTTAGTCAAACATTTATACTCCATTTTTGTTGTAAGCTAAACGACCCTTATGTCTAAAGTATATACGATCAAAACGGTGCAAAAAATTCCAATTTCACTAGCAGAAGCTTGGGACTTTTTTAGCAAGCCTTCCAATTTAGCTGCCATTACTCCAGATAACCTTGGTTTTAATATTATTAGCAAATACCATGGCGAGCGAATGTATCCGGGACAAATTATTGAATACACGGTAAAACCCGTTTTAGGTATTCCACTTTACTGGATGACCGAAATCACCCATGTAGAGGATCACAAATATTTTGTGGACGAACAGCGTTTTGGCCCCTATAGCATGTGGCATCACCAGCACCATTTTAAGGAAATCGAAGGTGGCGTTGAAATGACTGATATTGTACATTACAAACTCCCTCTTGGTATACTAGGCGATATTGCACACGCTTTATTTGTAAAAGCACAGCTTACCCATATTTTTGATTACCGCTTTGTAGCAGTAGATAAAAAATACGGAAAGTTTTAATTGAGTTCTACTAGGCCGCTTACATTGTTGTTGAGATCTACAGATGCCACATACAGTTTTTCATTCTTTTTTTGTGCCATACTACTGATGTCAACAGTCGCCGTTTTTGAAGCAACCAATAATTTTATCAGTTGTGCATTTTTAGCATTTGCTTTTACGCCCACTCCGCAAGAAAAAATACCAAATGATTTTATTTTTTCTTTGCCATTATAATTTATTACAAAATTAGCGGCACTCTTTTTTTGAATGGTTGGCGCATCGGGTGCAACATCATCTAGCCATGGCATTGGAGGCACAAGGGCTGGATATTTGTAATGATTATTTTGCAAACTATCGTTCCATCCGTTTGGATTTTTTGAAAAAGTACTGCTGTTGTAAAACACACTACCCTGTGTGTTTGTAAAGGAGCGCAATAAATTAATTTGATCTGGAATTTGGTTGTAATTTTTCCAAGCATCATTGGTACCTGCTCTGTAAATGCCATGCCCAATGTATAAGTGCTTGCCATAGGCATAATCATTCCACCATTTTAAAAGCACATCATAATCTGCTAGCTTGTGACCACGCTCCCAATAGAGTTGCGGTACTACATAATCGATCCAACCTTTTTGTAGCCATAATAAAATGTCGGCGTATAAATCATCATAATTGGTTTGACCTCCTTTTGTTTCACTGCCTCTTGGATCCTGCGTTTTATTTCTCCAAACACCAAACGGACTAATACCAAATTTAACACGCGCATTAGTCGCTAATATTGTTTTTTTGAGTTGCACAATAATGCTATCACAATTACTTCTTCTCCATTCGTCTTTAGATAATCCTTTTCCATATTTTGCAAAACTTGCTTGGTCTGGAAATTCTTTTCCTGCAATACGATAAGGGTAAAAATAATCATCCATATGCACCGCATCAATGGCATATCTGGTTACCAAGTCTTTTACAATCGCTGACGTGTGTGAACGAACAGCGGGAAGTCCTGGATCAAAATATTTTTTATCTCCATAAATTAAAAACCATTCTGGATGCTCTTTGGTAATATGATTTTCTGCTACAGAGGATCTGTTGATATTAAAAACGGCACGGTATGGGTTAAGCCATGCATGAAATTCCATGCCACGTTTGTGCGTTTCTTCAATCATAAAAGCAAGCGGATCGTAAA
>CANEWV010000004.1 GCA_947442905.1 Chitinophagaceae bacterium
AGCGAATCAGAAACAGAAACGATTTGTACTTGCTGGCGTTTATCTGTTGCGGCACTATCCATCCCTTCTATCCACAAATGCCAATCCGATGTATTTTGAACGAGTGGCAAAATAGAAACTGGCTTTGCTTTAATATTGACTGCACGGGATACAATATTATGAGAAGGCAGTAGTAGTCCTCCGAGCGTGAACAAAACAAAAAAGACAACTGCACTAATGATACCTAATTTAACTACACGCATCTTAATCCCATTTAAACGTTTTAAAAGCAATAGCATACACGCCCACAATCCATACACCCAGTATCAACAACTCTTTGCCACAGGCCGCTAAAGAAGCGCCTTCAAAAGCTATGTTTCGCATGGCGTTATTAAAGTGTGTTAAGGGAAGTGCATTACAAATAGGCTGAAGCCAAGTTGGAAAAGCTTCTACCGAGAAAAAAGTACCCGCTAATAAAAATTGTGGAAGTGTAAACAAGTTTGCAAAAGGTGGAATGGTACTTTCGTTTTTTGCAAGCCCACTCACAATAAATCCAAAGCCCATAAATAAAATTAGAGCAATAAAACTTAAGAGCATAATGGTTGCAAAAGTAGTAAGCCCGTGCACCAGTGTAAAACCAAATGCAAAATGACCAACCCCAATTACAATAACCGCTGTTAATAGTTGAAATATTACCCTACTTAATGCTTCTCCTAATACAATATAAGCCCGCTTAATGGGCGTGGCATAAAAACGCTTTAGCACCAGCTGCTGCCTTAAATTAAAGAATAAAAAAGCAACACCAAATACTCCTGAACTTAACAATGAAAACCCGAGCTGACCAGGTAAAATAAAATCAATGGTTTTATACGCCCTTCCAGGTATTTGTGAAATTGTGGCGTCAACGCGGGCAATGGTTTGATTACCCTCAAAATATTTTTGGTTCATTCCTGCTATCACACCACTTAATACAGACTGTAGTAGCTGAATATTTTGAGGCATCACAGCACCAGAGCTCGTGATCTTAATATTATAGGCAGGACTCACTAAGCCCGTTTTTGCAATAAGTACATTTGCAGTGATTCTTCCTTTTTCAAGCTCTTGACGTAAAGTATCCGCGCTACCCTTTACTATTTTAACAGTACTTAAACTAGTAAGCGCTGCATAAACAGGGCTTGTGGTGTCCGAACTTGCATCAATAGCAATTTTAACGGATGTTTTTCCATTACCCCCTCCTATAAATCCAAAAACCAAAATAAAGATGAGTGGAAAAGCAATACTAAAAACCACCGCAGATGGGCTACGCAAAATAGCTTTTAAGCTACCCTTTGTAATCGCCAACATGGCGCGGATTTGGCTGTAATTTGCAGACATAATTATAAATTAGTGAACAGTAATGGTATAAGGTAATGCAGTCTGCGGGACGCCTACCATTGCTTTTACTTTTTTAACTTGTTGCATCATGCGTAATTGATCTGCACCGAGTTCCGATTCTATCAATCGCATCGAAACAGTACGCTTATAATTATTAAAGAGCTGCTCCAAAATATTCTTTTTTTCGGGATATTCTTTAAGCCTGTAGGTTGTAATTTTTGCCATAGATGCTGCGGCTTTTATGGCGTCTGAAAGCGTGCCAATTTCATCTACGAGACCAACACTCATGCCTCTTGTACCCGTCCAAACACGGCCCTGCGCAATACTATCTACGTATTCCATATTTCTTTTACGCCCTTCAGAAACACGCGATTTAAACGTATTGTAAATAGAATCGGTAGAGGCCTGAAAAAACTTTTTTTCTGGCTCTGTAAGCGCTCTATCCATACTTCCCATATCAGCAAACGGCCCAGTTCTCACTCTATCGGTGGTAATGCCTATTTTGTTTTTCAAAAACGATTCGATATTTGGAACGATACTAAATACGCCTATTGAACCAGTAATAGTAGACGCATTGGCAAATACTTTATTAGCGTTACATGCAATGTAATAACCACCCGATGCAGCTACATCGCCCATCGAAACAATTACTGGCTTTTCTTTTTTAGCAAGGCTTACTTCACGCCAAATAACATCACTTGCTAGCGCGCTTCCTCCAGGTGAATTTACACGAAGCACAATGGCTTTAATAGATTTATCCAAACGCGCTTTTCTGATGAGTTCTTTATAATCATCACTAGCCACCTGCTCGTCAGTACCTGTGCCACTAATAATATCGCCGCTTGCATAAATAATAGCAATTTTTTCTGAAGCAGTAGATTCGTTGAGGGTTACAGATTTTGCATATTCACCAAAATAAATAAAATTAATTTTTGAGTTGGTCGCCAAATTTAAACGGCCGGTGATTTCGTTTTTAACTTGATCATCATATTTCAATCCATCAATTAAATTATATTTTACAGCGTCGGCAGCAGTTTGAATTTTACCTTCTACCGCTAGAGATCTAATAAGAGCAGTATCTAAATTACGCGCAGCAGCAGTTTGGTATAAGAATTGATTGTATAAATCACCTAACCATACACTTGTTTGCAAGCGGTTGGCGTCCGTCATTTGTGTTTCACGAAGTGGTTCGGTAGCACTTTTAAATTTACCAGCATAAAATATTTGGGGCTTGATTTCTAATTTATCGAGCATGCCTTTTAAGAATAAAAGATTGCTTGAAAAGCCTGCCCACTCTAACCCACCTTGCGGATGCACAAAAATCTTTTGTGCCACATTGGCAACTGAATATCCTTTTTGCGTAATTGTTTCGCCATAGGCAACCACAAACTTTTTAGACTTCCTAAAATCAAGTAGTGCCTTTCTGATTTCTTCAGAAGCGGCAAATCCATTTGCATTGGAACTGGCTAAAATATAAATACCTTTTACGTTTGCATCTTTTTTTGCATGCTCAATAAGTCTGACCATTTCAAATAAAGAGGGTATTTCAAAATCTCCGTCGGTAGTTAATGAGGCAAAAGGATTTTCTTGTACGGTTTCTTTGTAGGGTTTAGAAAGGTCTAATACCAAAACCGCATCGGAACCAATGAGCGGCTTATCGGAACTTGAAGCAGAAGCTGCAAGACCAATGAGTACCATAACACCTAAAATTGTAAACACAATCAGCGCCAATAAACTGGCAATAAATATTTTAAAAAAGCTCTTCATAGCAATAGGTTAAAATAAAAGCGGAACAATATTGTTCACAACTGCATTTAAAGACGTGAAATTAAAGATATTTGAGGCGATTAACGGGGTAATTTATGAACACAGCATATTTACTGATAGGCGGGAATTTAGGGGACCGAGCGGCTTATTTACAGGAGGCAGTAAAGCATATTGAAGCCCGGTGCGGTAGCATTGCCAGCCGTTCCTCCATTTATGAAACCGCTGCCTGGGGCAATACCAACCAGCCTACATTTTATAACCAAGCCCTCAAACTCATTACCCCACTTTCGCCAGCATCACTTTTGGAACAACTTTTAGCAATAGAACTGGAGATGGGCAGGGTGCGTAGTGAAAAATATGGCCCACGTACCATTGATTTAGACATTTTAATGATTGATGACAAGGTTTTAGACACCCCAGCGCTAACAATACCCCATCCGCAACTCCATAACCGTCGATTTGCACTCCTACCGCTTACCGAAATAGCACCTTCGCTCCACCACCCTGTTTTAGATCAAACGGTAAGCGAACTACTCGAAAACTGCACAGACACCCTTGATGTGCAAAAAAAATAAAGGCAAAAGCCAAGTTCGGCTTTATTTTTACCCATTGAGAATGAATGTTTATGAAGCATAAGTTTATTACGATTGAGGGGAATATTGGAGCGGGTAAAACAACCCTATCAAACATACTGGCACAAAAACTAAATGCGAAACTGATTTTAGAAGAATTTGCAGACAACCCTTTTTTGCCAAAATTTTACGAAAAGCCAGACCAATATGCATTTCCATTGGAGCTCTTTTTTATGGCCGAACGGTACAAGCAACTTAAAGATTTTTTAAATACCCAAGACCTATTTCAACAAGTAACAATTTCTGACTATTTATTTACAAAATGCTTGTTGTTTGCAAAAGTGAATTTGCCTAGCGAAGAATTTAGACTCTATCAAAAATTATTTGATATCATTCACCAACAAATAAGCGTCCCGGATATTTTAATTTATTTACACGCGCCAGTACAAAAACTACAGGATAATATTAAAAAAAGAAATAGAAGTTACGAGCAGGATATTAAAGACGACTACTTGTTTAATTTACAGGAAACCTATACCAGCTATATCAAACAACACAATATTAAAACCATTTTTATTGACGCAAGTAATGCTGATTTTATGGGTAACGATAAACATGTACAAGTGGTGTTAGAAGCCCTCCAAAAAGATTTACCAGAAGGACAACACTACTTTAATTTACCTTAACAGCTAGACCCACAAAATGCAACAAGACACTCCTTCTGCCCTATCAAAACATGATCCATTTGAAGCCATGCGGATTGCCGAATTTAGGCATCTCATGTTTGGAAGGTTCTTGTTTATCATGGGACTTCGTATGATGGGCACACTTGTTGGTTGGTGGATTTACGAGCTTACCAATGAACCCTTTGCTATTGGGCTTATTGGTTTATCAGAAGTGATACCCGCGGTTTCGTTATCTCTCTATGCCGGACATATTATAGATATTAGTGAAAAAAGAAAACTCTTATTAACTGGCGTTGCACTTTATTTTACCTGCGCCGTATTTTTATTTCTCTTATCTACCAGTTTTACGGCTGGACAGTTAAGTAAACACTGGATTGCTTTTAGTATTTATATCGCTATATTTTTTACGGGCGTTTTTAGATCTTTTACGGGTCCTACATTTGGCACGATACTCTCTGCCATTGTGCCTAAAAAAACCATTCAAAACGCTACTACATGGGGACAGGGTGTATGGCTAGGCGCGTCCGTTACAGGCCATGCGATTGTTGGATTTTTAATTGCCCTACTAGGTAACACGGGATCATTAGCCATCATTTGTACACTTGTATTTGCTGGTTATTTATTTATGTACCAGCTGAAGCCAAAGCCTTCATTAAATGAGCCTGGCGAGAAAAAAACATTAGAGAGCGTAAAAGAAGGACTTAGGTACGTGTATCAGACCAAAGAATTATTTGGCGCGCTAACACTCGATTTATTTGCCGTTTTATTTGGTGGCGCCGTTGCTATGATTCCAGTTTTTGCAAAAGATATTTTAAATGTTGGGCCCATTGGATTTGGATGGCTTAACGCAGCATCCGATATTGGATCGGTGATTGTAATTGTATTACTCACCGCATTTCCATTAAAAAAAGCGCAAGGAAAAAAACTACTCATATCGGTGGCTATTTTTGGAATTTGCATTATTGTATTTGCCCTATCCAAATTATTCTGGCTCACTTTTGCCGTGCTACTCATAAGCGGCATTGTAGATGGCATTAGCGTGGTTATTAGAGGTACCATATTACAACTCAAAACGCCCGACAATATGCGCGGGCGTGTAATGAGTGTAAATTCTATGTTTATTAATAGCAGCAATGAATTTGGCCAATTTGAAAGTGGCGTTGCTGCTAAAATGATGGGCGTTGTGCCTAGTGTTGTTTTTGGTGGATGTATGACACTTCTAGTGGTGGTTATCACTTGGTTTAAAGCGCCCACACTAAAAGAAATGGAATACTAATCCGGTATCACCAGTTTATTATTACTTCTATTTACGTCTGCCATTCTCAACGATGGATCAATTTCTATAGACTTAATGTCTTTAATAGATTTTGAAATAGCAACTTGATAAACAGGGTCTACCCATTTCCATGCTGCATGCACTGTTCTTGGAATATTATTTTCAGTTGGCTTTTCACCAAACTGCAAATTAAGCGGCACATAATGCATTTCTTGAGAACCATCTTTGTAGGTAACCAACACATCAATAGGCATAGGTAATTTACCAACACGTTTAATGGTAATATTTGTTTTATCCTGAATAAGATTGATGTCCCCTACCGCGTAGTCAATTGTTTTAGTAGAATTGATCCAATATTCTTTGTACCAATCAAGTTCTAATCCACTTCTTTTTTCGGCAACTCTAATAAAATCATTTGGATTGGGATGTTTAAAACGCCAAGCATTGTAATAATCTAATAATACTTGATCTCTAACAGAATCGCCAATAACATAACCCAACTGACTCATAAACACAGCACCTTTACTATAGGCAGAAGTACTATATGCTAAATTGGTATTGTAATGATCCGAATGTGTACTTGCTGGTTCGTCGTAAGGGCTTTTAGTTAAATTAATATAACTTCTGTAAGAACCTTCAAATGGGAAACCTTTGCTGCCATTGAGTTCCGCTAGCACCCGCGTACTTGCATAATCGGTAAAACCTTCGTCCATCCAAGGATATAAAGATTCGTTTGAACCCATTAGCATTTGATACCAGGTATGCATCCACTCATGTATAGCCGTTCCAACACTTGCACTTTTAATAAGTGTAGACATCGGATATTCCATACCACCATCTCCACCCTGAATAAACGTGTATGTTTTGTATGGGTAAGCACCAAATGTTTTGGCAATAATGGGATATGCATTGTTAACGACGTCGGCCATTTTTTGCCAATTGTTTTCTAATGAATCAACGGCCTTATAAACAACCCTTAAAAGTGGGCCACCGCCCGCAGGTTTGCGCGTAATCATTTTATACGTTGGATCTGCAGCCCACATAAAATCGTGCACATTGTAAGCCTGCCATTTCCATGTTTTTGTTGCACCTACTGCATTTGCAACTTTCGAACCTGGCGTTTCGTACCCCATGCCAATTTCTTGTGGGTTTTGTAAATCTCCACCTGCTGCAATAAAATAATTTTTATCGATGGTAATGTTTACATCAAAATCACCCCATACGCCATAAAATTCTCTAGCGATATATTGGTTGGCATGCCAACCTTGATAATCATATTCTGCTACTTTAGGATACCACTGGCTCATGCTGTAGCGGATCCCTTCTTTATTGTCTCTTCCACTTCTTCTAATTTGTGCTGGTACTTGTGCTTCAAAAGATACTTCCATTTGCACAGAAGACTTTGGTAATATAGGTTTTGTTAAAACAACCTCAAGTATGGTCTCATGTTCTTTTAGCACCTGAGCCACGCCATTTATTTTCACATACTTTACTTGTTGATAGCCAATTTCCGAAGGCGTTAATTTACTGATACGGTCTTTTACACGCGCATCCCAGTCGAGGCCATCACTCATTCTCGAAGCAGGTCTAATTTGAATTTGACCAAGCTCTCTACTTCTAATATCCATGCTGCTTCCGGGCTGAAACGCATTCCAATAGGTATGAAAAAATATCTTGCTTAATGTATCTGAAGAATTATTGGTGTACACGATTTTTTCGGTACCATTAATCTTATTAGACACTACATCCATATTTGCTTGAATGGTATACTTAATGCGCTGTTGCGGACGATCCGGTTGCGCAAATAGTAAGGATGCGTGCATCACAAATAGACATACAAAGCCAAACAATAAAATCTTTTTCATTTTTTATTCAATTAAAGTGTGCCAATAAAATTAAGGAATTATTCGGCGCCAGCAATTACTATTACAATTTCGCCTTTCACCGATTTTGACTCAAAGTATACCGCTAAGTCTTGTAAAGTGCCCTGCTTGTTTTCTTCAAACATTTTGGTAAGCTCTCTGCTAACACTCGCTAAGCGGTCAGCTCCAAAATAGACAGCCAATTCTTTGAGGGTTTTTACAAGTCGCATAGGACTTTCATATAAGATGATAGTGCGGGGTTCGACAGCCAATTCATTTAACATGGTTTGTCTCCCTTTTTTTAAGGGTAAAAATCCTTCAAAAACAAAGCGGTTCGTAGGAATACCGCTATTTACAAGTGCTGGCACAAAAGCAGTGGCGCCAGGCAAACATTCTACCTTAATACCTTGTTTTATGCATTCACGAACGAGTAAAAAGGCAGGGTCAGAAATACCAGGAGTCCCCGCATCCGTAATGAGTGCAAATATTTTGCCCCCTTTTAACTGATCCACCAAGTGCTCAACTATTTTGTGTTCGTTGTGCTGATGATAGGGAGATAACGGTTTTTGTATTTGATAATGCTGAAGTAGTTTAGAAGAAGTTCGGGTGTCTTCACACAAAATAACATCTACAGATTGCAACACTTCGATACCCCTAAAAGTCATGTCTTTTAAATTACCAAGTGGTGTAGGAACCAGGTATAGCATGGCTTTGGGGTTAATACAACTTATGCTAAAAATTCAATTTCGAAATATTCCATCACTGCATTTGCAAGTAATTGCTTACTTGCATTTTCTGCAATTACTGTAGCCGCTTCTTTACTATCTGCTTCGATTTGTAAGTTTATATTTTTACCTACACGCACATCTTGCACACCAGTAAGCGCTAAATTGTGAAGACCGCTTAAAACAGCTTTACCTTGAGGATCTAATAAATCTTTTAAGGGCATTACCTTAATCTGAACATTGAAAATCATACGTACCAATATTTGAGGGACAAAGATAGAACTACATAAGCAATAAAAACAATGGGAACTGCGATCCAGCCAAAACTAATCGCGGAAATAAGCCCAATAGCTACTAAAATAAGAAGTGGGAGTAGCTTTTTAAACGAAATCTGGCTAAACTTAAAAGCCATCATTGGGAGTGTTGAAACCATTAAATAGCTGCAACCCAGCACCACCACATACCAAAACCATTTGTTGAGTAAAAGACCCGTTACCGCCGCCTGTTCTATGGGGGCATACCAATAAATAATTGGAAAAGAGGCAAAGAGGAGCCCTACCGCTGGCACAGGAACCCCTGTAAAACCAGTGCTAGAAGGTGCTGATATATTAAACCTGGCTAGCCTATACGCGGCAGCACAAGGTAAAATAAATACGGGCAGCAGCTGAAACCAAGACGCCGATAACCCGTCCATATATTGTGCGAGTGCAAGCCTTAAAAACTGATAAGCAATTAAAGAAGGCGCTACGCCAAAACTTACAAGATCCGCTAATGAATCCAATTGTTTACCCATTTCAGATGAGCTACCGAGTAGCCTTGCTAAAAAGCCATCAAAATAATCTACTACAGCTGCAAGTGCTAAACATAGACTAGCCCTATAAATTTGCTGCGGTATTTCAATTAAACTTTCACCTTCGGCACCGGCTGTAATAATGATGCCTGGTGTTGTGATATACACAACAGCTATGCATCCGAAAAACAAATTCAGTAAGGTAAATAAATTAGGGATTTGCTTTTTTATCATGCTACTTATTTCTTTCTTTTGGCAGAAGTTGACTTCATCAGTGATTCAATTTCATCTACCGTGATGGGAATATTTTTCATGAGATCTATATTTCCCGTTTTTGTAATCCAAAAATTATTTTCGATACGAATACCCATTTTTTCTTCTTCGATATAAATACCTGGCTCAATGGTAAATACCATGCCTGCTTGTATAGGCGCTGTTCTTGTTCCAAGATCGTGTACATCAAGACCTAAATGATGCGAAATGCCGTGGTATAAATATTTTCGATACGCTGGATTTTCTGGGTCTTGATTTTTAATAGCTGCTTTTGTTAGTAACCCAATTTTTTCAAATTGCTTGGTCGCTTCTACCCCAACTTTGTCGGTGTACTGAACAATAGAAATGCCGGGTTTTAAAATAGACTTGGCATAATTATGCAAATGCAAACATGCATTGTACACTTCTTTTTGGCGCTTGGTAAACACACCACTCACAGGCACTGTTCTTGTTAAATCGGCACAGTAACCTCCATATTCGGCACCAAAATCCATCAGTAACATTTCACCAGCTTCACATGCCTGATTGTTGGAAACATAATGAAGGGTTCTAGCCCTATCACCACTCGCAATAATGCTATGGTAAGCCGGACCTGTTGCACGCCTCTTTAAAAATTGATGATAAATTTCTGCTTCAATTTCATATTCTGTAACACCCGGTTTTATAAAACCTAAAAGATGTCTAAAAGTTTCATCCGTAATATCTATTGCCTTACCAATTACAGCAACTTCTTCTTTAGATTTTATAGCTCTTAACTTGTGCATGATTTTTGCAGCACGCTCATAACCATGGAGTGGATATTTCTCTTTCATTTCTGCAACAAACCTGTAATCTCTACTTGCAATTGCGGTAGCTTTTCTATCATTTTCGTTGGTGTCTAAATAAATGGTATCTGCCGCATGTACCCATGCTTGAAGCATCGCATCGATGGTGTCTAGCCACACGATGGTTTGAATGCCAGATATAGCCGTGCCATCAGCGGTGCGTAGCCTTTTGCCATCCCACTTTTCTTTTAATTCGTTAGGTCTTACCAGCACAAGCACCTCACGGTATTTAGGATCTGGGCAATTAGGAAATAATATAACCATCGAATCTTCCTGCTCAATACCTGACAACCAGAACAAATCGGTGTTTTGTTTAAAAGCATGAAGCGCATCTCCATTAGAAGGCCACTCGTCATTGCTTACAAAAATAGCAATGCTGTTAGGTTTCATTTCCTTCATAAACCGCTTGCGGTTATCAATAAAAATTTGCTTGTTGAGCGGTAGATATTTCATAGCTGAAAAGGTAGGTGCATGTCAATAATGCACTAAAAATAAGAAAAGAATTAGAATTTCACCGAAGGACATCTCACACCCCTAGCAAGAGCCGAAGAAACAACCCCTGTTTTAATGATAGATAATTCATAAGCACCCCTTGTATTATTGGCTGCTTTTAGGGTTGAAACAGTAGCATCGTAATTAAAGGTAAAACGGGTATCGTTTAATTGGAAGCCAAAAACAGGAATGACAGCGTCCCCATTTCGCATGTATAGCCCCAAAATCATTTGCCTAGATCCGTCTCCACTTAAATCACGATTGGCATTAACGCCCAGCACTATTTCTGATGCAGTATTCATTTTACTTAGGTAAACATTTGGATTTACAATCCAGGATTCTCCAATTTTTACACTCGCATTTAAAAATGCCGTATACCGCATATCTAAGCTTGCATCAGAAACGAGTGGGTCAAAAAAACTTTCTCTGGGCCTATTAATATGCTGTGCACTTAAGCCTGCATTTATATAAAAATTTTCAGAAGCGAAATATGCATAATTGATACCTGCTTGTAAATCAGCGTATGAAGTTTGACTAAATGCAAATGGTTCGTTAGATGGAATGGTAACGTCAAAAAACTGACCATTCCACTGATTATCAAATGACAATTTAGCAATATCAATTCGCTTACTAATATATCCGCCCGTAAATCCAATACTCAACAAGCTACTATACCCAAGCATTTGATGATACGCCACAGACGCGTATGCACTCGTATTAATTAAATTACCAGCTCCTGCGGCGTCTCTATATAAAGCACCTCCCACACCCATCCAGCCGTTTTCAAACTTGCCCGTAAATAGTTGCGCATCGCCCCACACCGACATGGATTTAAAAGGCGTACCCACTGCACCCCACTGATTGCGGTAGTTTGCGCCGATACGATAATCGTTATCAGGATTAAACCCTGTGTTAGCTGGGTTCACTAAAATTGGCGCATTAAAGTACTGACTAAAATGCAAGTCTTGCGCATTTGATTGCAGCATGGCTGCAACAAAAACAAGCAATAATATGAAGTGCATTTTAGATTTCATGGGCTACCTGAGTAAAGTGATGTCTCCTTTTTTAGCTAATTTTTCGCCGGTATAAAATTCAACAACAGCACTGTAATGATAAACATCTTGTGCTTGTAATTTTCCTTTGTAATATCCATCCCAACCGGTGTTCATATCTGTGGTTACAAAAATCAGTTCACCCCATCTATTAAAAATTTGAAAACTCACTTTGGAAATACCAAACCCTCTAACAAACACACGGTCATTAACACCATCGCCGTTAGGCGTAAAAGCAGTTGGAACACTATAGCCTACTTCTACAGTTGCATCTATGGGTGTACAAGTAGTATCTGAACAACCAGTTGCATTTGTTGCAACTAGGCAAACATTATAGGTTGCCGTTTTTTGATATTGATACGAAATGATGGTATCACGTTTTGATGTTACAAGCGAATTACCGTCACCAAAAATCCATTTATACGTAACAGCCCCCGTACTTGTATTTACGAGTTGTACGGGCGTATTAGGCCTTGTAGGATTGGGTGAATAAGTATATGATGCAGTGGGTTTATTAACTACTACTAAATTTTTTATAATGGTATCCCGCTTATTACAAGTATTGGCATCAACTGCAATTAATTGAACTGGATATGTTCCAGGTCTTGCGTACACATGCGAGGGATTTGTTTGTGTAGAGGTAGCTCCATCACCAAAATCCCAGAAAAACTGCTGCCCCGCTGTTGATGTATTTCTAAAACTAGCATTAAACGGTGCGCACGCAGCTGGTGGTAATGTAAAATTAGCGATGACGTTTGGCGACAAACTAATTTGTTTGATTAAACTATCTGGACTGTTACAATAATTGGTATCACTTAATGTGAGCTTTACATTATAAACGCCTCCTACTGCGTAGGTATGTCTTATGATACCGGCTCCTGCAGCGAGTTTTGTTCCGTCTCCAAAATCCCAAGTAAAACTTTTATTGGAGAAAGGTTTAGACGCTGGCCCCGTACTGGTATTGTCAAATTCAAAAACCAATTGATCACAAGGTGGTACTTTAGAAGAAACAAATGATACACTTGCATCATCATTTCTAACATGCATATTAATGTATGTGGTGTCAGCAATATTACAAGTACTTGAATCGATGGCAACCAATGAAACTTTAAACATACCCACTTTTGTAAAATTGTGAGAAATGGTTGCCGTATTAGAAGTTACAGGTGCTGAACCATCACCAAAATCCCAAACATAAGATTTACCCTGCGCAAGTGTGTCCGTAAAATCTACGGTCATAGGAACACAACCAGAAGTGTCTCTAACGGTTCCTTTAATAGATGCTTTTAACCCTGCACCCACACCCGCTAAATTAAATGCCAGTTTGATAGCGAGTAAATTACATCTAGCAGAGCTAGGATCGGCAGATAAATTATTGGGCGACCAAACACCAGCAGTGCCTCGTAATGCGGTTCCTGGAGCAGGATTAGAGCCTAAACAAGAGCATACAGATTGATAGATGGTACCGTTTTTATCGAAGCGACTGGTTCCTCCATCTACGTGATCAGCAACCGGACCATTGACCCCCGTTATAGATCCAAAAAAAGTGGCGTATAAAATATTTTTAGCACTTTTTTCGAGTACAAAAAAGTAAAGATCTTCTCCATCTGTGGTGGTACTTAATTGACCTGCTCCAAATGTGGCAAGCCCTTTAGTTCCCGCAGATGGAAACCCTGGGGCAAGCGTCCCACCCCAACCTGACACATACACATTTTCACAACGGTCTACTAAAAAAGCAGTGGGAGAAATATTGGGCACACTGCCTGTTCCTGTTCCAAAATTTGCTGAGTATAAAAACTGCGTAAGATCCGGTTGTAATTTGGAAATAAATTGTTTGCCCGTTGCCTGATTACCGCCACTATTAAATGGAGAATTAATAATGGGCCAAGCTACCGTTGTGGTTCCCATAATGTATGGGAAGCCGTATTTATCAAACTGAATACCATAAATAATATCGTCACCAGATGTGCCAAAATAACTGGTTGCAATTTGTCTAGAACCATCCGGACTTATACATGTTACATAACCATCTACCTTTCCTTGATTGGTGCCAAATAAAACACCTGCTTTACTGCCTGGGAAATCAGTACTTGCAGTGGCGCCTGCTACATAAATAAATCCTGTTAAAGGATTGAGGGCAAGTACAAAAGCAGCATCATCATCACCGCCACCTAAAAAAGAACTAAAAATAACGGCGTCTAAATTTGGTGTCAATTTAACAAGTACCCCATCCTGAAAACGGGTAGTTGTTTTTTTACCTGGCAATGCTTGAAAACTTCCAGCCGTTGTTCTAAAATCTTCGGACTGTGTTACCGATGCTAAAATTATATTTCCGGCGCCATCCACAATGACTTCACTACGTGCATCATCTCCATAATTTCTTCGGGTAGATTCTGACACCTGTGGCTTGATATAATTAGGTCTAATATTTACACCATCATCGGCGGTGCCACCCATGCGTACAGATCCAATAATAGATGTGCCTGTTGCATTTAATTTTGTAATCACAATATCAAATAGCCCACCCAGTGGACCATACGTAGACAAGCCCCTTACTGGATATCCAGCACCCGATGATGTTCTGCCCGCAACAATTAAATTTCCATTAGCGTCCACCACTAAACTATGGGGTTGTTCATTTCCTTTTCCACCAATATAGGTTGCATACATCCTGTTCACACCACTTGGGTCAAATTTAATGATACCCATATCCATAGCGCCAATATCACCCTCTAGAACACCGCCACCAAAAGTAGTTTGAAAGGCACCATTGCTAACAGGAAAAGTTCCAGAAGTACCAAACACGATACCGCCCGCATAAAAATTTCCTTGCGCATCATAAGTGGCAGTAAAGCCCCAATTATCTGCAGTACTACCTGTGTATCCAAAAAATACAATGGATGGATCAATCACAAGCGTTTCCGTTTTATCGTAATCTCCTGCAATTGAAAACTTAACAATATTTCCTTTTACGGTGTAATCACAATTCACTTCTTTTTTGCCATCCTTTTTTAATTGATAAGTATAAGGAGCTAATTCAGAAACAGTGGTTACCCTTGTTTTTATTTCTAGTGCGCGGTTTTTTAATTTAATGCCATCAGCACCTTCTATGTACAGTGCGATTTTTGAAACGTCTGCTCCAGGATGCACGATAATATCATACTTTAACTGTGCATCATTTGTGTAGTACCTGATATCAATACCCGGATACAAATCTTTGTAAACAACTGCTTTGTATATTTTGCAATCACTTGCCCATTTAGTAGAATCATTTCCTATAAAATAATTATTATAAGAAGGCTGTATTTTTTCAGGAAAAATGGTAGGGTTAGGATTTGCATTTAAAAATTTTACTTCATATGCATGTGAATGCAAGACGCCGTCAAAATTTTCTGGCGTTGTTGCAACATGATTTTTTTCGCGAGGGTGTGTGTTGATTGCCGCTAAATCTTGTGGGTTGTGCACGAGCACTCTATACCCATTATTTTGAAGTGCAAAAGCACCAGCCACTGTTTGCGCCTGAAATTTTATAGCGCTTGGCCACTGCCCTTTATTTTCTATAAATTCTAGGTACTGCTGCGCGCTCACCTCCATAATTGAGAGGGTGAAAAGTAATAGTAGCATACTAAATAATCTGCGCAGCAACATCTTGTTTTTTTATAAGTTACGATATCTTACCCCAACCGGATCTAGCCTTTTGGGACTGAAGATAGTTTTTCAATTCTGAATTTTTTGTCAAAGTGAGGGTATGGTCCTCTTCTACCAGCTTTTCGGCTGCTATTTTGGCCACTTCCAACACTTCTTTGTCATTAACAATGTTAGCCAGCTTAAAGTTCAAAGCGCCGCTTTGTCTGGTACCTTCAATATCCCCAGGACCCCTTAATTCAAGGTCTTTTTCGGCAATTAAGAACCCGTCATTGGTAGCACACATAATCTTGATTCGCTCCCTTGCGTCGTTGCTCACTTTCTGACCTGTTAATAAAACGCAAAAACTTTTTTCGGAGCCCCTTCCTACCCGTCCGCGCAACTGATGAAGCTGAGAAAGTCCAAATTTTTCGGAGCTTTCAATCACCATAACAGAAGCGTTGGGCACATTCACCCCTACTTCAATAACCGTGGTGGCCACCATAATTTGTGTGTCCCCATTTACAAAGCGTGCCATATTGGTTTCCTTTTGATCAGAAGGTTGTCTTCCATGCACCATGCTAATTTTGTAATTGGGTTCAGGGAAAAAACTTTTTACCTGCTCATAGCCTTGCATCAAGTCTTCGTAAGAAAGTTTTTCGCTCTCTTCAATTAAGGGATATATAAAATAAGCTTGTCTTCCTTTTTCAATTTCTGTTTTAACAAAATCCATAACGGTTGCGCGCGCCATTTCATTTCGGTGCACGGTTGTTATGGGTTGTCTACCCGGTGGGAGCTCATCCATGATACTATAATCAAGATCGCCATACGCAGTCATGGCAAGGGTTCTAGGGATAGGCGTTGCCGTCATTACAAGTACGTGCGGTGGTATGACTGCCTTCTCCCAAAGTTTAGCGCGCTGCGCAACACCAAAGCGGTGCTGTTCATCTACAACCACAAATCCTAAATTATGAAACTGAACTTTTTCTTCAATAACAGCGTGTGTGCCCACCACAAAATGAAGTGATCCATCTTGTAATCCTTGCATGATTTTTTTTCTTGCTGCTGTTTTGGTACTACCCGTTAACAATGCAAGTTCTACCCCCATATCTTTTAATAATTCACTAAGTCCATGGTAATGTTGCTGGGCTAAAATTTCGGTGGGTGCCATTAAGCAACTCTGAAATCCATTGTCTGCGGCAAGGAGCATACTGAGAAGCGCTACAATTGTTTTACCACTACCAACGTCTCCTTGTAAAAGGCGGTTCATTTGACGGCCTCTTGCGGTATCGGTTCTAATTTCTTTGAGTACTCTTTTTTGGGCACCCGTTAATTCGAAAGGCAAATACTGGTTGTAAAAAGTATTGAAGAAGTCACCAACTTTTTCAAATATGACGCCTCTACTTGATTGATGCCTAGAAATACGCACTAAATTAAGGCGGACTTGTGCCACAAATAATTCTTCAAATTTTAAGCGCCTTAGCGCTGCTTTATAGGCTTTCTCAGAAACCGGAAAATGAATATTTGAATACGCTTCATACCGGTTCATGAGTTTATAATCAGCCAATATAGTAGCAGGTAAATTTTCAGGTATATCTGCGGGTTTGATCATGGAAAATAGCTGGTACGTGAGTTTTGCCAGTTGTCTTCCATTGAGCCCTCTTGCTTTTAATTTTTCGGTGGCCGGATACACGGGTTCCAAATAATCTTTGCCCCCTTCTTTGGCTGGGGTAAAAATTTCAATTTCGGGATGCACCATTTGAGGCTTCCCATTAAAAAAGCCTGTTTTACCAAAAACAAGGTATTTCTGGCCGGGAACCAGGTTCTTTTGCACCCAGTTAGCCCCCTGAAACCATGCGAGTTCCAGTGTGCCCGTATCATCCGTTAACTGCGCAATGAGGCGCCTAGCCCGCTTGTCACCCATTAATGCAGGCTGCTGTAGGATGCCTACAACCTGCACAAAGTCAGTGGCGGGGCTTATAGAGCCTATCTTATGCACCTGGGTCTTGTCAATATGTCTGTGCGGATAATGTTCTAATAAATCCGAAAAAGTATAAATAGACAGCTCCTTTTTCAATAATTCACCTCTCAAAGGGCCAACGCCTTTAAGGTATTCGATGGGTGAACCTAATATGTGATTGGAACCTTGAATAATGGGCAGTTTTAGGGTATTTGTATAGCAAATATCATGAAAAAGCGCCTTATCTTCGCGGCTATGGAAAAAGAGGTGGTTTTAAGTGGCATTAGGCCTACAGGATTCCTTCATTTAGGCAATTATTTTGGTGCCATGCGCAATTATGTGCGTATGCAAGATGAGTTCAATTGTTACTTTTTTGTAGCCAATTGGCATAGCCTTACTACCCACCCCGACACCAAAGAATTACAAGCAAATGTGTTGAGGGTTATTGCCGAAAATATTGCATGCGGATTGGATCCAGAAAAAGTGGCTTTATATGTACAAAGTGACGTTCCTCAAATTGCAGAACTGTACTTGTATTTAAATATGATGGCGTATAAAGGTGAGTTGGAAAAAACAGTAACCTTCAAAGAAAAAGTTCGTTTACAACCAGAAAATGTAAACGCTGGATTACTTACGTATCCTGTATTACAAGCAGCAGATATTTTAATTCACCGCGCTGTAAAAGTGCCTGTTGGTAAAGATCAGGAACAACACCTTGAAATGGCGCGCAATTACGCCGAACGCTTTAACCATAGATATGGCGAGGTTTTGCCGCTTCCTTATGCATTTAATTATGGTGGCGAACTTGTAAAAATTATGAGTTTAGATGGCGAAGGAAAAATGAGTAAAAGTGAAAATCAAATGAACACACTTTACTTAGCAGATGAAGATGATGTGATTCGTAAAAAAATAATGAAAGCCAAAACGGACGGCGGTCCTGCAGTTCCAAACGCACCAATGCCTGCGTATATCGAAAACTTATTTACCCTTATGGGTCTTGTTAGCACACCAGATACCGTAGAAAAATATACTGCCGACTACAACAACAGCAGTGAAGGCAATTGTATTATCCGTTACGGTGACCTTAAAAAGCAACTAGCAGAGGATATGGCTGCGTTTATTAAGCCTATTCGTGAAAAGGCCGCCGATTTGCAACAAGACACAGCCACCCTTCAAAAAATCATGAAACTAGGTGCCGAAAAAGCAGGTGAAAGCGCCTCTAAAACGCTAACACTGGTTAGGAGCGCTATTGGCATGAACTATTATTAAAAAAATCAAACTATAATTATCTTTTTAAGATACTCATTTCGTACTTTCAACCCCTATGGCAAAAGCTAAGAAACCCAAACACATCGCTATCGCAGGTAATATCGGCGCAGGTAAAACAACACTTACAGAAATGCTAAGTAAGCACTACCGTTGGATACCTCAATTTGAAGACGTAGACCACAATCCATACCTCATGGATTTCTATGAAGACATGCCTAGATGGAGTTTTAATTTACAAGTGTACTTTTTAAATGGTAGACTTAACCAATTATTAGAAATTGCTAGAGGTACTGAAACCATTATTCAGGATAGAACCATTTACGAAGACGCTA
>CANEWV010000005.1 GCA_947442905.1 Chitinophagaceae bacterium
ATGGTGGTTTGCGCATCTTTTACAATGGTTGCATTTGTAAATGCGTAACAGCCGTCGCGCTTATCGCCAACGCCGTTTACTTGAAAAGTTTCTTGAGCCTGCACAAAATTTAATAGCAGTAACCCAACAAACATCAGGCAGATTTTTTTCATACTTGTTGTTTTATTTTGTTTTTCCTTGGTATGGTTTATGAATGTACATAAAAATCCCATACGCTATTGATGCAATTATGTGAGTGGGCCTATCTGCCCATATAAACCATGAGTATTTGGATATCACTTGGATTAACGCCGCTAATTCTACTGGCTTGGCCTAGTGTAGATGGTCTAATTTTTTTGAATTTTTGCAAGGCCTCATTGGAGAGCGCTGCCATACCATCGTAATTAAAACTTTCTGGAATAATATGATTTTCCATTTGCAACATACGCGTTGCAATTTCTTGTTCTTTTTCGATGTAGCGCTCGTACTTGATCTGAATTTCTGCTTGCTCTAATACCTGTGGATGAAACCCCGCGAGTGCTTCTTTTAAACGGGGCATAGCTGCTGAAAGGCCCACCAGGTCTACGTTTGGACGTAGTAATATTTTTGAAGCTTTTTGTTTTTCGGTAATAGATGCTGAATTAATTTCATTGAAATAGCCTTCAATTTCTGAAGGTTCAATGCTATAAGATGCGAGTATATTTTTTATGTCGGTAACACTGCTTTTTTTCGCTTCTACGGCGTCCATTCTATCTTGTTTGGCAAGGCCCAATTGATAGCTTAATGGCGTTAAACGTATATCGGCGTTGTCTTGTCTTAAGAGGGTTCTAAACTCTGCGCGAGACGTAAACATACGGTAAGGCTCTTCCGTTCCTTTGCCTACTAAATCATCAATGAGTACGCCAATATACGCTTCGCTTCTTTTTAAAATAACTGGGTCTAGTTCGCGCGCCTTTTGGTGCGCGTTAATACCGGCCATTAAACCTTGGCAGGCAGCTTCTTCGTAACCGGTTGTGCCATTTATTTGTCCGGCAAAAAACAGGTTTTCAATGAGCTTGGTTTCTAAAGAATATTTTAATTGTGTAGGTTGAAAATAATCATACTCGATGGCGTAGCCTGGTCTAAAAAAGCGACAATTCTCAAACCCAGGAACACTACGAAGAGCTTCGTACTGAACCTCTTCTGGTAATGATGTAGAAAACCCGTTTACGTATATTTCTACCGTGTTCCAGCCCTCTGGCTCTACAAACAATTGGTGTCTATCTCTATCCGCGAAGCGGTTAATTTTATCTTCAATACTTGGGCAATATCTAGGACCAACGCCTTCAATTCTACCCTGAAACATGGGGCTTCTGTCAAAACCCTTTCTTAAAAGGTCGTGTACCTTTTGGCTGGTATAGGTAATATGGCAACTGCGCTGATCTGCGGCCTTAATGCGTGGCGTGTCTTTATATGAAAAGCCCACAACCTCTTCATCCCCAGCCTGTTCTTCCATTTTTGAATAGTCCAAACTACGTCCATCTACCCTAGGTGGTGTACCTGTTTTTAGACGGTCACTTTCCATACCCAGCGCTACCAACTGCTCGGTGATACCTGTAGCCGCTTTTTCTGCTACACGTCCTCCTCCAAATTGTTTTTCACCTATATGTATGATGCCATTTAAAAAGGTTCCCGAAGTAACCACAACGGTTTTAGATCTAATTTCATGTCCTAGTCCCGTAATAACTCCACCCGCTCTATTGTCTTTTATGATTAACCCCTGCACAGTGTCTTGGTAAAAATCTACATTGGGGGTTTCTTCTAGCATCTCTCTCCACTTGGCAGCAAACAACATACGGTCGTTTTGCGCACGCGGGCTCCACATGGCTGGACCCTTGCTCCTATTGAGCATTCGAAACTGAATGGCACTTGCATCTGTAACCAGTCCAGTGTATCCACCCATTGCATCAATCTCGCGCACAATCTGACCCTTGGCAATACCACCAATAGCTGGGTTGCAACTCATTTGGGCAATGGTTTGCATATTCATAGTAACTAGGAGGACTTTACTACCTAGGTTGGCAGCGGCAGCAGCGGCTTCGCAACCTGCGTGTCCGGCACCTACAACAATAACATCATAATCTGGAAACATGGATGCAAAGATAATCCAATCAAAAAGAAAACAAGATACTAGGGGGCTAGATTTGAGTGTTTCACGTGGAACAAAGGCCTAAACCTGTTCATCAACTCTAAATCACCAGATAGATGTTTCACGTGGAACATCGACGGGAATATTACGCAAATAAATGTGGGGCCGTTCCACGTGGAACCTACTTCTTGGTATAACGCTTAAGGTATGCATCCTCTTTAGCACGCATCATTATAATGTCGGCTTTGTTCTTATCCTTGTAACCACATAAATGTAGGGCACCATGAAAAAGAACCCGAAGCATTTCATTGGTGAAGGTTACACCAAGGGTCTTGGCGTTATCCTTAACTCTGTCTACACTTACATAAACCTCTGCTACAACAGGTGTTCCCTTGTCGTGTAAGCCAAAAGTAATAATATCGGTATAGTAGTCGTGGTTTAAAAACTGCTGATTGATAGACAATAGGTGTTTATCAGAGCAAAATATATAGTTGATGGTAGCAAGTGGCGTCTTCTCCTTTTTAAATAAGTTTTCAATAAACGCCTTGAGTTCGGTTTTAGCTGGTAAAGTCAGCGCAGCATCGGCCTTTTGGAAATTTACTTTTTGCATGGGTGCAAGTTAAGTTTAACTCCAAATTTCGTAACATTTTCTTTACCGAGGGCGGTACCTTTGCAGCAGCTTAATAAACAATTAGAGTGCATGAAAAAATTATCAGAATTAGAAGCGGGAGAAGTGGGTATCATTCACTCATTTGAAAAAGATGAGCTTTATATAAAATTATTAGAAATGGGTTGTGTGCCCGGCGAGCCCGTAAAAGTGGTTCAAGTAGCACCGCTCGGCGATCCTATTTCTATAGAAGTTTCTGGCTATCATTTAAGCCTTCGTTTAAGCGAAGCAGACAATATTATTGTGGCACCAGCAAACTAAATAGTACACAACTTATTGATTTTCAATATATTAGATGAAAATAGGCTTATATTTTGGTTCTTTTAATCCAGTTCACCACGGTCATTTAATGATCGCGAGTCATGTAGTGAATAAAACCGAAATACAGCAAGTATGGTTTGTGGTATCTCCGCAAAATCCATTTAAAACAGCCGGATCTCTTTTAAACGAATACGACAGGCTTCACCTTGTAAATCTCGCCATAGAAAACGACGAAACAAGACTCAGGGCTTCTGATGTTGAATTTAAATTACCGCGCCCCTCTTACACAATCGACACACTTATATATTTAGAAGAAAAATATCCGCAACACGAATTTTCTATCATTATGGGAAGCGATGGATTTATAAATATTCCACGCTGGAAAAACGCAGAGGTTCTTTTAAAGAAATATGCCATCTATGTGTATATACGCCCTGGTTATGAAATCACTGATACACATGGTGCCAACCTTACTATTTTAAAAGCACCACTATTAAATATATCTGCAACAGATATTAGAGAAAATATTAAGGATCAAAAAACAATACGTTATTTGGTTCCCGAAAATGTTAGAAAAGAAATTGAAGACCATAACTATTACAAATAAAAAAAGCCTCGCTAGATTGTAGCGAGGCTTTTTAATATCATCTTAAATTCTACTAATAGAAAGTAGAACGGTTGTCTTTAATTTTTGCAGATTTTTTAATCGCTTCAAAACCTCTAAAAACATTGGATTGTACAGCTTGTAATAATGATGCTTGTAAGGCAGCCGCGTCTTGCATAACCACAGCAGCACCAATAGTTTCAGGCTTCACAGCAAATACACCAGCAGCACCTTCGATAGCTGGAGTGCTTTTTCCAATAAGTGCTTTATTAAATGCAGCACCCACTACTTTTGGTTCTGCACCAACACCTGGTACAAATGGAGAAGCGAAACTTAAACTGTCTACACGTTGTGCAGGGAAACCAGAACTCTTCACAAAATCTTCAAGTGAAGATCCTGTAAATTTAGAAGCTATAATTTGCTTTGCTTTTAATTCATTTCTAACAAGGCCTTCTACAAGTGGTTTTGCCTCAGCAACACCCATGGTTCCTTTTTCACCAATTGAAGTAATCATAGCAACAACATACGCGTCACCAATTTGAGTAGGTTCAGATATCGTACCTACTTTATTTTCATACACCCAACGTACTGTTTCTCTGCTCTTTCCTAAACCGGTAATGGTGAAATCATTTTTCTTGATGTCAACACCGTTTAAAATTTGCAAATTATTTTTGAGCGCGTTTTGCTCAAAATCTTTTTGAGACTTACTGCTCGCTACAAAAGATGCTGCTGCTGTTGAAGCCGCTGTTTCAGTTTCGCCGCTTGCAACAACTGCTTTAGATAAGTAAGCAATTTTATAAGCAGGTGCAAAATTCTTTTGATCTAATACTTCAGTGTAGTGGTATCCAAATTCAGATTTAACTACATCTTTAGTGCCCTTTGGTTTATCAAAAGAAAAATCATTAAACGCACCAACCATTTGACCTTGAGCAAAATAATCATACACACCACCTTTTGCTTTACTTCCCTGATCATCAGAGTATTTCTGAACAAGTGCATTAAAGTCTGCTCCACCAGCTACTGCTAGTTTAATTGAATCCGCTAATTTTTTAGCAAGGCTATCTGGTCTAATTTGCTGACCAGATTGAGGATTAACTGTTGCAATTAAAATATGACGAACTTTTGAACTATCGGGCCAGTTTTTAACGCCTACCATTTTAGCTAATACAAAAGCATTTCCATCTACATAAGGACCATACACTGTTCCTGTAGGTATTTTAACAAGCGTGTCTTTGTTAGCTTGTTGCATTCTACTCTTACTAAAGTAACCATCATAAAATGGTAAATCACTTCCTACTCTATTTAAGAAAGCAGCATTATCTGTAGCTGCAGCAAAGTCTTGTTTGTTCGCAGAAATTTCATTGAATACAGTTGCACTATCGGTACTGCTTGGAACAGCACTGAAAGAAACATAAGCGATAGATCTAGTTTCTTCGTCTTTCTTATAAGCAGAAGCATGTGCTTTAACGTAAGCAGCAATATCATTATCTGTTACCTTAATAGTACTATCAGCAATGCTTGCATAAGGAACAAATACCACAGAAGCGCTTGCAATTTGATTGTTATCAGCAGCTTGTTTTTCAACCATCCACTTTGGAACATATGCAGATTTTTGAAGTAACACACTGTATTTGTTACGTAGTGATTGTTCTAATATAGGTTGAATATAAACCTGATTGATCATTTTAATTTGATCTGCATTTTTGCTTTTTTTAATTTGAGCAAATGCTTTTTTGGCATCTTCTGCTTTAAATAAGCCTGTTGCAGGATCTGTAAACTCTTGTTTTAATGGAGAGTTTTCAGAAAATAAAATATCGGTTAATTCTTTACCTGTTACTTGTAAACCTAATTTAGCACACTCTGCTTCTATTAATAAACGGTCTACTTCTTGATTAAACAAAGAACCAATCAATTGATCTCTTTGCGCACCTTGGCTAGCATACATTTTTTCTTGCATCGCTAATTTTTCTTCAAATGCAGCTCTTTCTAACTTTTGACCATTTACTTCAGCAATAGTAGTTGTATTAGAAAAAGCGCTTCCGCCCCTACCAACACCATCTTGTAAAATAAAAGCAATTAAGGCTACAGCGATAATAGTAAAAATGATCCACGTGCCTCTGTCACGAATACTTTGAATAACAGACATAAAAACGAATTATAATAAATAAAATAAACGGCAATTTACCGGAGAGCAAAAATAAGGTATTGCGGCCTTATTTCTATCCACAAACTAGGGGTTAATAACTAGTATTTTAGGTGGAAAACCACCCTTTTTGATAAAAATTATGTGGATAGAACTAGAACAAGTACTAGGGTTTAGGGGTATTAAGGGGTAAAGGTCCTAAATAAACTCATTTTACACCCAGTTAATTAACAGTATACAAGTAGTGGATACTAAATTTATTATCATTTAATAACCTTCAGAAAAAATAGGGATTATAGTGCATAAACATAAAATCTATCCATATAACATGTTTATAAAACTGTGTATTAAAGTGTATAACCCGTGAACACTAAAAATATGAGTATGTTAATAAGAAGGTTATTAAGGTATTAACACCCGTAATAGTAATAGTTTATTTAAATAAAAAGGTATTAAATCTATTATTACAAGCTTTATTAACACACATTTTTTTTAAAAAATTTAGATTCAAAAAAATCAATTGCTTCTTGTAATTTCAATCCTATGAAAATATTAAAATTTGTATTTGCTTTTTTAATCCTGTCTTACACAGCAAAAACGCAACCTACTCAAAAACCTCCATTGCATGGAAAAAATTGGATGGCCATTACTGGTAAACCACTTGCTGCAACGGCTGGTTCTACTATTTTTAACAAAGGTGGAAACGCTATAGATGCTGCCTGTGCTATGTTAGCAGCCACTTGCACAATGTGGGATGTGCTTAGTTGGGGTGGTGAAACACAGGCGTTAATTTACAATCCAAAAACAAAACAAGTTATCGCCATATCCGCTATGGGCGTGGCTCCTACCGGTGCAACACCTGAATTTTTTAAAAACAAAGGGATGAATTATCCTCCCGAATATGGTCCATTAGCAGCAACAACACCAGGCACACCTGGTGGACTTTGTATGATGCTTGCAGAGTATGGAACGATGCGTTTGGAAGAAGTTTTAAAACCTGCGATGCAACTTGCAGCAGGTTATCCAATTGATGCTCAAACAGCAAATAGTATTGAACGCGGTAAACAAAGAATTAAAGATTGGCCTTACAGTAAAAATATTTTATTACCTCACTTAGGTGAAAAAAGAGAAGCTCCAGAAGCCGGAGAAATATTTATTCAAAAAGATTTACTGGCCACTTTACAAAAATTAGTAGACGCTGAAAAGCAAGCACTTAAAAAAGGGAAATCTAGAAAGGAAGCTATTTATGCTGCTTATGACCGTTTTTATAAAGGTGATATTGCCCAGGAATTTGTTAGAGGATCAAAAGAGCAAGGTGGTCTTATCACGCTTCAAGATTTAGCCAATTGGAAACCCATTATTGAAAAACCTTTACAAATCAATTATAAAGGCATTGACGTATATAAACTTCAATCTTGGACACAGGGCCCAAGTATGCTACAGGCTTTAAATATTTTAGAAAATTATGACCTAAAATCGATGGGTTATAATTCACCAGCCTATATCCATACGGTGTATCAGGCCATGAATTTAAGTTTCGCAGACCGAGATTTTTATTATGGAGACCCTTTATTTTCTAGTCAAATTCCTATAAAAGGCTTACTGAGTAAGGATTACGCTAAAAAAAGAGCTTCTGAAATCCCGGTTGGTTTTAATAATCCAAATACAGCCCCCGGCGATCCATACCCTTTTGAAGGAAAGGAAAACCCTTTTACGCGTCTTTTACAACAAAGAGCTGCCCTCTATAATACCGATACAGCTACCCGAAAAACAGGTGTATTACCAAGTCATGACGGCACGGAAATAGCTAAAAACGAAGCCCTAGAAAATGAATTATACAATGACCGCTTGTGGAGGGGAACAACATCAGTAGAAGCTGCCGATACCAGTGGATGGGTAGTATCAATTACCCCAAGTGGTGGATGGATTCCTGCATGTATTGCTGGTAACACCGGTGTTGGAATGAGTCAGCGTATGCAATCATTTGTTTTAGATTCGGTGCAAAATCCATTTAATGTGGTTGCACCTGGAAAAAGACCACGCGTTACATTAACACCAAGTCTTGCATTAAAAGACGGAAAACCATTTTTATCTTTTGCGGTGCAGGGTGGTGACACACAGGATCAAAATTTACTACAGTTTTTTTTAAATATGGTTGAATTTGGAATGACGGTTCAGCAAGCAGCTGAAGCAGCAAATATTAATTCCAATCAACTCTGGTTATCATTAGGTGGAAATAAAATGGCCGACAGAAAACCAAAACCAGGCAACTTAATACTTAATACCAATACCCCAGAAAAAGTTAGAAACGAATTAAAAAACATGGGTTACAAATTAAGTTTTGATCCTAGAAGTAGCGGTCCTATCAATGCTATATTTTTTGATTGGAAGCATGGAAGCCTTTGGGGTGGCAGTTCTAATAATGGTGAAGATTATGGAATTGGTTGGTAAAAATACAATGATTATCAAGTATTTATACATTGTTTAAGGTTTGCGCATAAATACAGGGTGGCTTTTTAAAAACCTTGTTCTACATTTAATCATTGGTAACAAAATAGGCCCCGCTAAACCAATTAGCTAAAAAATACTAAAAAAATTAGTTTAATTAACAAAGGGTCATTATCTTTGTTATCTATTAGCACGTAACAAGTAAAAAATAACCATATGAGTAACACTGAAAAATTAAAGGCGCTAAAATTAACAATCGACAAAATAGATAAAGACTATGGCAAGGGCTCTGTCATGATGATGAACGAGCGTAGCCAAGAACCTATGGAAGTTATTTCAACAGGTTCGATAGGACTTGATAGTGCACTTGGAATAGGTGGTTTACCAAAAGGTAGAATTATTGAAATATATGGTCCAGAATCTTCTGGTAAAACAACGGTTGCTATTCATGTAATCGCAGAAGCGCAAAAAAAAGGCGGCATGTGTGCGATTATCGATGCGGAGCACGCTTTTGATAGTGCGTATGCAAAAAAATTAGGTGTAGACGTTGATAGTCTGCTGGTTTCTCAACCAGATTATGGTGAGCAAGCATTAGAAATTGCCGACCGTTTAATTTTATCAGGTGCTTTAGATGTAGTGGTGATTGACTCTGTGGCAGCACTTGTACCAAAAAGTGAACTAGAAGGTGAAATGGGTGATTCTAAAATGGGATTACACGCAAGACTTATGAGCCAAGCGCTTCGTAAGCTTACAGCAACTATTAATAAAACAGGAACGGTGTGTATTTTCATTAACCAATTACGCGAAAAAATTGGTGTGATGTTTGGTAACCCAGAAACAACAACCGGTGGTAATGCGTTAAAATTCTATGCTTCAGTTCGTCTAGATATTAGAAGAATGACACAAATTAAAGATGGCGACGCTGCTATTGGTAACCACGTAAAAGTTAAGGTTGTAAAAAATAAAGTGGCACCACCATTTAGAGCTGCAGAATTTGATATCATTTTTGGTGAAGGTATCAGCAAACTAGGCGAAATCATTGATATGGGTGTAGAGCTTGGTATTGTTCAAAAAAGCGGTAGCTGGTTTAGCTATGATACCAATAAACTTGGCCAAGGTAGAGAGTCTGTAAAAACACTTTTACACGATAATCCAGAATTAGCCAACGAAATTGAAGCAAAAATTAGAGCAAAGGTTATAGAAGCAAGAACCGCTGCTGCAGAAGCATAAATTTTGCTTAATAAGTATCACATTTGATGGGTTAGTAATAATAAAAATAGCCGTCCTATAAAAAGGGGTGGCTATTTTGTTTATTTTACAAAAAAAATAGGCTTGCTCTACCGCATTTTACTTTTTTTGATACGAACTGCGCTTAAAATATTTTGTGTGTCCATTAGGGTACACAATAAAACGGCGCTTCATCAAAAGGGTCCCTTACTTATTGTTGCCAACCACCCAGATTCATTTTTTGACGCGCTCGTTATTGCGGCAAATTGTTCCCACCCTGTTTCTTTTTTAGCTAGAGGAGATGTGTTTACAAAACCATGGCATAATTTTTTACTGCGTTCACTTAATATGATGCCCGTTTACAGACAAAGAGAGGGCAAAGAACACTTACATAAAAATCAAAACAGTTTTGATGCGAGCGTAGAAGTATTAAAAAATAACGGGATTTTATTAATTTTTATTGAAGGCATCTGTTTAAATAAAAATGAAATACAACCTTTTAAAAAAGGAGCATCCAGAATTTTGCAACAAGCAGTAGCCGCAGGTGTAACACCAGCAGTGCTTCCAGCGGTTATCACTTATAATGGCTTCAAACATTTTGGTAAAAAAATATACTTAATGCTTGGAAAAACATTTTCTGCAGAATTGTATTTTAATAAAGACGCTTCGCCAGCTACAAGAGCGCTTGAACGAAACAATTTTAACAACAACGTTATGCAGGAAATGGTGTCGCTCTTTAAAGAACCACCCTCCAAAAAATACAAACGCCCTATTTATTTATTTCCAGTTGTTGGTACCGCTTGGTTTTGGCATGCGCCACTTTATTTAGTGACAAAAACATTTGTAGCACATAAAACAAAGGGAACTGTATTTTATGATTCCGTTTTATTTGCGGTGCTACTTTTTGCGTATCCCTTGTATTTAATATTGTTATGTATACTGTTACACTACACCGGTATACCGGTTTATGTGAATGGCTTAATAATAGCTGCGCACCCAATACTAGCGATCATTTACACCCGTTCAAAAAAATAAATTAACTACCTTTCTGCTTTAATATCTACCCCAATGAAAAACATTAAAAAACTAGGCCCACGTAAAAGAATAGCACTTGTGGCACATGATAATAAAAAGGTCGATTTAATGGCCTGGGTAGAACACAATAGAACCGTACTCTCTAAACACGAGCTGATTGCAACGGGTACCACCGGAAAAATTATTGAAGAAAAAATAGATAGGCCGGTAAAAAAACTAATGAGCGGACCAATGGGTGGTGACCAGCAAATTGGTGCTATGATAGCAAACGGAGAAATAGATATGATGTTTTTTTTCTGGGATCCTATGGAAGCGCAACCACATGATAGCGATGTAAAAGCATTATTAAGACTTTGCGTGTTATGGAATATTCCAATGGCCTGTGATAGAGCTACCGCCGATTTTGTTATCACATCTCCATTTATGCACGGCGACTATGATGCTACCATTCCTGATTACAGCGATTATCTAAACAGGAAGATTGTAAAATAGGATGCAAAAAATAAATATTCGGAACTGGCAAATCAGTGACGCCCAAGCCCTTGCCGCAGTAGCCAACAACCGAAACGTTTGGAATAGTATTAGAAATGAATTTCCTAGCCCCTACACGGTTATGGATGCGCTTGCTTGGATTAAGCATGCCAATGAAGAAAAGCCCGTGTCTAATTTTGCCATAGAAATAGGAACATTGGTGGCTGGAAACATAAGCTGCACCTGGCATAAAGACGTATATGCTAAAACGGTAGAGATTGGTTATTTTATTGGAGAAAACTATTGGGGAAAAGGCATTGCAACAGCCGCCGTAGGATTGATGCTTGAGGCCGTAAAAAAAAATAAAGAAATCGTTCGCATAGAAGCAAAAATTTTTGGTAACAACAAAGGATCGGCGCGTGTGCTAGAAAAAAATAATTTTGTATTAGAAGGAACCAGAAAAAATGCAATTTTTAAAAATGGCGTAATCGCTGACGAAGAAGTATGGGTGTATTTGGTATCATAAAAAAAATGACTGCTATTTGCGCAGCGCTATTATTTTTTTCATGCACACAAAAAAAGTATGCTAATCCGCGCATACAAATTGAAACGAAATACGGCATTATTGAAGCAGAATTATACCCCAGCAAAGCGCCGCAAACCTGCGCTGCTATTTTATCTTACGTAGATTCCGGATTTTACGAAGACGCCTCTTTTTACCGTGTATTAAATGTAACCAACCAGCCGTCTAATGCACCCAAAACCGAAATTTTACAGGGCGGTCTTTGGAAAACCAATTACATGAAGCTCTATGAAATGAAGGGGATTCCGCACGAACCCACTTCTAAAACAGGACTTAAACATACCGACGGTGTTTTATCGCTTGCACGTAATGTACCCGGCACCGCCAACGCCGAATTTTTTATTTGCATTGGCAACCAACCTGGTCTCGACGAAGGCGGCGAAAACGTAGAAGATAAACTTGGCTATGCGGCATTTGGAAAAGTAGTGAAGGGTATGTCTGTGGTCCGAAAAATATATATGTTAAACGATCACGAACAAATGCTCACGCCACCTGTTGCTATTTATAATATTACTAGAAAATAAACGGTATGCCTTTTACGCTTCACGCACCCTATAGTCCAGCAGGTGATCAGCCCTTTGCCATTGATCAGCTCACAAAAGGCGTGCTTGAAAACGAGCAGTACCAAACACTTTTAGGGGTAACGGGTAGCGGTAAAACCTTTACCATCGCCAACGTTATTCAAAATACACAAAGACCCACGCTGGTGCTTACGCACAACAAAACCCTTGTGGCACAGCTGTATGGCGAGTTCAAGCAGTTTTTTCCAGACAACGCCGTAGGATATTTTGTAAGCTATTACGATTATTATCAACCCGAAGCGTATATGCCTGTAACGGGTGTATACATCGAAAAAGATTTAAGCATCAATGAAGAGCTTGATAAATTAAGACTTCAAGCCACCGCGCAATTATTAAGTGGTCGTAGAGATATTATTATTGTTGCGAGCGTGAGTTGTATTTATGGTATGGGTAATCCTACCGAATATGAAAATGGTATTGTGCGCATTCATACCGGGCAGGTGGTATCGAGGCAAGCATTTTTGCATGCACTTATTAATTCGTTGTATTCACGCACGCAAGATGATTTTAAACGTGGATCCTTTAGGGTAAAAGGCGACACCGTCGATATTAATTTACCCTATGTCGATTTTGGATACCGCGTTACTTTTTTTGGTGACGAAATTGAATCGATAGAAAGCATTGAAACCGAAACCAACAAACGCATTGGTACGATGGACAATGCGGCTATTTTTCCAGCGAATTTATATTTAGCGCCCAAAGACATGATTGTAGAAGTGATTCACGAAATACAAGATGAAATGCGCGCGCAGTACGAATATTTTATGCGCGTTGGAAAAAAGCAAGAAGCCAACCGTATCAAAGAAAGAGTAGAATACGATTTAGAAATGATTCGTGAACTTGGTTATTGCTCTGGTATCGAAAACTATTCTCGTTTTTTTGATAGAAGAAAACCGGGCACTAGACCCTTTTGTTTACTCGATTATTTTCCTAAAGATTTTTTGTGCATCATAGATGAGAGCCATCAAACCATTCCGCAAATTGCCGGTATGTATGGTGGTGATAGGTCCAGAAAAATGACACTCGTAGATTATGGATTTCGTTTGCCGAGTGCCATTGATAACCGCCCACTAAATTTTCATGAGTTTGACAATATGATCGGTCAAACCATTTTTGTGAGTGCCACCCCGGCCGAATATGAACTTGAAAAAACCGGCGGTGTAGTGGTAGAGCAGGTTGTAAGGCCTACCGGCTTATTAGATCCGCCCATTCAGGTGCGCCCAAGCCATCATCAAATTGATGATTTACTACACGAAATAGATCTACGCATCACCAGTGGCGACCGTGTGCTCGTTACAACGCTAACTAAGCGCATGGCCGAAGAAATGAATCAGTATTTAGCCAAGCGAAACATCAAAGCCAAATACATTCATAGTGACGTGGATACACTAGAGCGCGTCGAAATTTTAAGAGACTTACGATTAGGTGTGATTGATGTTCTAGTAGGTGTTAACCTTTTAAGAGAAGGACTTGATTTACCAGAAGTTTCACTCGTAGCCATTTTAGACGCAGACAAAGAAGGGTTTTTAAGAAATGAAAAATCACTTACACAAACGGCTGGACGTGCTGCGCGAAATGTAAACGGACTGGTAATTTTTTATGCCGATAAAATGACTATGAGTATGCAACGCACCATCGATGAAACCTCGCGTCGTAGGGCCAAGCAAGTAGCCTACAATGAGGCCCACAACATTACGCCTACAACGGTTTCAAAAAGTAAGGAGCAGGTGTTTGCACAAACATCGGTACTTGATATTAAGGGCTATGATCCGTCTAACGCGGTGCAACAAAACAAAGACAAAACAGAGAGTCAAACTTTTGCAGAGCAGGTGGTGTACACAACCATTCCTCAAATAGAAAAAGCCATCAAGCAAGCTAAAAAAGAAATGGAGGGCGCCGCCAAAGACATGGACTTTATAGAAGCTGCCCGACTCCGCGACGAAATGTTTCGTTTACAAAAAATACGAGACGAGATGAAATAACCTGCTCAAGGTTTTGTAGAAAGTACAGATTTCTTATCTTGTTATCCAACGATGCTGCCTATGCGCTTTTTTTGGTCTCTATATGTATGGATTACCGGTTGGAAAATCCATAATAACTTTCCCTATCATTTAGATAAGTGTGTAATCATTGTAGCACCGCATACAAGCGCCTGGGATTTTATAGTTGGCCTCGCCATTAGAAGTGTGAGGCACCTCGAGCACGTCAAATACCTGGGTAAAGACTCTTTATTTAAAGGCCCTTTTGCCTTTATCTTTAAAAGCACGGGCGGTTTTCCGGTGGACCGGTTTAATAAAAACAATATGGTGGATCAGGTGGTCCAGCTTTTTAATAGCCACGAAAAATTTGTGCTTGCCCTTTCGCCAGAAGGGACCAGAAAAAAAACGGATAGGCTCAGAACGGGCTTTTATCATATTGCCAAAAACGCTGGTGTACCCATTGTGATGATAGGACTTGATTTTGGTAAAAAAGAAGTGACGTTTAGTGAGCCGGTTTACACCACCAATAATGAAGCAGAAGACTTTAAAAAAATTATAACCTTTTTTGCACCCCTACAAGGGAAAATTCCCGAATACGGAATGTCACATCTAACAGATACCTATGCAAACAACAACGCGTAAATACCCAACCTTAATTGATAAGTTTTGTGATTTTGAAGCATCACAACCAGATCAATTATTTTTATCAGAACCAGTAGCGGGTAGTTATAAAAATTTTACTTGGGCCCAGGCTGGTCAGCAAGTAAGAAAAATGGCTGCGGCATTAAATGCGATGGGTCTTGGAAAAGATGATAAGGTGGCGATACTTAGTAAGAATTGTGCGCACTGGATTATGGCGGATTTAGCCATTTCATTTGCGGGTTGTGTATCGGTTCCTATGTATCCAAATATGACTGCGGAGTCTATTCAACAAATTTTAGAACATAGTGAAGCCAAAGCTATTTTTTTTGGAAAACTAGATGGCGCAGATCAAATGCGAAAAGGTGTTCCCGAAAATTTAATAACCATCGGCTTTCCTTTTTATCTCGAAAAAAATACGCTTAACTGGGATGATCTAATTGCACAACACGAACCAGTACAAGGCAATCCAGTAAAGGATTCCATGGCACTAGCAACCATTATATATACCTCAGGAACTACGGGTCAACCCAAAGGTGTGATGCATAATTTTCATGCCATTGGATTTGCTGTTGATAGATTTTTGAACCACATTCCTCAAATAAAAAAAGAAGTATTTTTTTCTTATTTACCACTATGTCATGTGGCAGAAAAAATGCTTGTAAAGTGTGGCGCTATTTTTACCGGTAGTACTATTTATTTTGTAGAAAACCTAGATTCTTTTAATGCCAATTTAGTGCATACGCAACCCACTGTATTTTTAGCGGTTCCACGTATTTGGGAAAAAATGCAAGAAGGTATTTTATCTAAAATGCCACAAAAAAAATTAGGTACTTTATTAAGCATACCAATTGTTTCTTCTCTTATTAAAAAAGCAATAAAAAAGAAACTAGGACTTTCTAAAGCGAAATTTATTTTTACGGGCGCATCACCAATAAGTGTAGCACTTCAAGAGTGGTTTGCAAAACTCGATATCATTATTTTAGAAGCTTATGGTATGACCGAAAACTCGGCACTATCACATGCTAATCGCGTAGGGCATCATAAATTTGGTACGGTTGGTCAAACCTATCAAAATGTTGAGGTAAGACTTAGTGCCGAAAATGAAGTGCAAGTAAAAAGTGAAGCCTCTATGCTCGGGTATTATAAAGAGCCTCAGCTAACTGCCGAATCTTTTGAAGACGGTTTCTTAAAAACTGGCGACGAAGGCTCCATAGACGAAAATGGGTATTTAACCATTACCGGCCGTATCAAAGACCAGTTTAAAACCAGTAAGGGTAAATATATTATGCCCGCGCCTATCGAAACCAAACTACTCGAGCACCCGCTTATTAGTCAGGCTTGTGTGGTAGGATCTGGTATGACATCGGCATTTGTGCTTTGTACCTTGGTGCAAACGACGGAACCAGCTTCTGGTTTAGAAGACGACCTAAGTGGCTTTTTAGATCAAGTCAATCACACACTAGATCACCACGAACGACTTTCTAAAATGGTTATTTGTAAAGAAGAGTGGAGTATTCCCAATGGTCTTCTAACGCCCACGTTAAAAATTAAGCGAAAATCGATAGAATCGTATTATGGAAATAACTACGATCTATGGCTTCAGGAGGAGAAAAAGGTTATTTTTGTATCGTAAAACCCATTAAAACGCACAATTTTTTATCAAAACAAGCGTTTATACATCGACTAACTATCAATAATTTATACTGTTATGAAACTAAAACAACTATTTACAGTAATCGGCGCTTCAGCATTGCTGGTTTCTTGTGTGAGCACAAAGAAGTTTAAAGAAAGTGAAGCTAAGTATGTTCAACTAAGTGGTTCTTACTTAGACATGCAAGAAAAATACCGTGCCCTTCAAGATGAAGTGAAAGCCATCCAAGCACAGTTAGACAAGTCTAAATCTGCAAATGCTGAATTAACAGCTAGAAAAAAGGCATTAGAAGAGCAAATTGCTGGCCTTAATGATCAAGTAGAGTACTTGCGTAAAAATAGTAGCACTGCCATGGAGCAGTTAAAAGATTTATCTGTTATCACTGGTGCACAAGCAGAGAGCATTAAAAAATCTTTAGAAAATATTGGTGCAAAAGATATTTACATCAGAGACCTACAAGGTTCTATTGCACGTAAAGATTCTTTAAACATGGCACTAGTTATGAACTTAAAAGGTGCTTTAGGAAATTTAGAAGATCAAGACATCAATGTTAAAGTTGATAAGGGTGTTGTATATGTAGACATCTCTGATAAATTATTATTTAAAACAGGAAGCTACGATGTTACTGAGCGCGCTAAAGTTGTGTTAGGTAAAGTAGCAAAAGTTTTAGCTGCACAACCAGAAATTGAATTCATGGTAGAAGGTCACACAGATAATGTTGCGATCAGTACTGACGAATTAAATGACAACTGGGATTTGAGTGTTAAGCGTGCAACAACCATCGTTCGCATTTTACAAAAATCTTATGGCCTTGATCCAAAACGCATGACAGCAGCGGGTCGTAGCCAATACTTACCTATTTCAGACA
>CANEWV010000006.1 GCA_947442905.1 Chitinophagaceae bacterium
CGCCTTACAGCCGAGGAATTTGAATTAATTAAGCAAAAATTAGGTAGAACCCCAAACTTCACTGAGCTCTGTTCATTTAGTGCCATGTGGAGTGAGCATTGTAGTTATAAAAACTCGATCAAGTGGTTAAAAACATTACCACGTGATGGAGGAAGAATGTTAGTGGCTGCCGGTGAAGAAAATGCCGGCTTAATGGACATGGGCGGCGGCTTTGGTGTGGTATTTAAAATTGAAAGTCACAACCACCCAAGTGCACTTGAACCTTTTCAGGGTGCAGCTACTGGCGTAGGTGGTATTCAGCGCGATATTTTTACCATGGGTGCGCGTCCTATTGCGTCACTCAATAGTTTACGATTTGGAAATTTAAACGATACAAAAACGCAGCGCTTATTAAAAGGTGTGGTGCATGGTATTGGACATTACGGCAATTGTTTTGGTGTACCTACTGTGGGTGGTGAAATTTATTTTGAAGATTGTTACCATACCAATCCACTTGTGAATGCTATGAGCGTGGGTATTATGAAAGCAGGCGATATGATTTCTGCAACAGCTGCTGGCATTGGCAATCCCGTGTTTTTTGTAGGAAGTGCAACAGGTAAAGATGGTATTGGTGGTGCAAGTTTTGCATCTGCCGATATTACAGCAGACAGCGTAGAAGAATTGCCAGCAGTACAAGTGGGTGATCCATTCCAAGAGAAAAAATTATTAGAAGCTTGTCTCGAACTTATTCATACAGGATCCATTGTTGGTATGCAAGACATGGGTGCTGCAGGCATCATTTGTTCTACCGCAGAGATGAGTGCAAAGGGTGGTGTAGGTATGCGCATTGATTTAGAAAAAGTACCGACCCGTCAAAAAAATATGAAAGCTTGGGAATTACTTTTAAGTGAGAGCCAAGAGCGTATGTTAATTGTAGTAGAAAAAGGAAAAGAAGATGCTGTTTTAAAAATATTTGAAAAGTGGGATTTGTCTGCCAGCAATATTGGAGAAGTGACAAATGATGGCATCTTAAATTTTTATATGAATGGCGTACACGAAGCTTCATTACCTGCACATGAACTTGTGTTAGGAGGTGGTGCACCGCAGTACACTAGAGAATACACAGCGCCTGCTTATTTTTCAAAAATAGAAGCTTTTGACATCAATCGTGTTGAGGATGTTACAAGTGTTGCGCAAACAGCAGAGGCACTTGCAACGCTACCTAACATTGCATCAAAGCGCTGGATCTATACACAGTATGATAGCATGGTGGGTGCAGCAAATGCATCTACCAATGCACCAAGTGATGCATCTATTGTACTTGCAAAAGGAACGGGTAAAGGCCTCGCCATGACGGTAGATTGTAATAGTAAATATGTGTTTGCTGATCCTTATAAAGGTGGTATGATTGCGGTTGCAGAAGCAGCGCGTAATATTGTTTGTAGTGGTGGCGAACCCATTGGTGTTACCAACTGCTTAAACTTTGGTAATCCGTACGATCCTGAAGTGTACTATCAATTTGTAAAAGCAGTAACCGGTATGGGTGATGCTTGTCGTAAATTTAATACACCCGTTACAGGTGGTAACGTAAGTTTTTACAATCAAAGTCCGGAAGGTCCTGTATATCCAACACCAACAATTGGTATGGTAGGTATTGTTGAAGATATGACCGCCACCATGACCCTTAACTTTAAAAAAGAAGGGGACGTGATTGTATTAATTGGTGCACAACAAAATGATATTGGCTGTTCAGAATACTTACATAAATTAAAAAAAGTAGAATATTCGCCAGCGCCACATTTTGATTTAGATACTGAATATAACGTACAACAATTAGTAGCTAGTTTAATTAAAAATAAAACCATTGTAAGTGCACACGATATCAGTGAGGGTGGTTTAGCCATCACACTTTTAGAATCTGGATTTACAAGCAACCTTGGTTTTGAAGTAAGTGCTGCAGCTGCTGGTTTTAGAACCGATGCATACTGGTTTGGTGAAGCGCAAAGCCGCGTGGTGGTGAGTTGTGGAGCCGAACATGTTGCCCTAGTTGAGCAAGCCGCGGCAGCGGCGGGTGTTTCTTTTTCTGTTTTAGGAAAAGTAACAAGTGGCGAAGTTCAGGTAGGTACAGAAAACTGGGGTTCTATTCAGGATTGGAAAAACAAATACGACACCGCTATTGAGCGCTTAATTAAATAATTTATTTGCCCGAACATTTTTTCATGACAACAAATCCTTCAACAATAATCGTTACAGGTGCTGCAGGATTTATTGGATCGTGTATGGCGGGTTATTTAAATGCGCAAGGGTATCATCATTTAATTTTAGTGGATGATTTTGGTGTCGAAGCAAAAAGAATAAACTGGGAAGGAAAGATGTACGATCACATCGTAGAAAGGTCTTCTTTGTTTGAATGGTTAGAAAGGACGGAAACAAAAATTGATGCCTGTATACATTTAGGTGCAAGAACTGATACCACCGAGTTTGATTACAGTGTGCATGAAGCGCTTAACCTCGAGTATTCAAAACTAATTTGGCAGTACTGTACTGCAAAAAATATTCCACTGATGTATGCGTCATCGGCCGCAACCTATGGTGCTGGTGAAAATGGCTACAACGATGACCACGAAGGTATTGCAGGGCTTAAGCCATTAAATCCATATGGTGTAAGTAAAAATGAATTTGATAAGTGGGCGCTGGCGCAAACGGAAGGACCTGCTCATTGGATAGGATTAAAATTCTTTAACGTCTATGGCCCTGGCGAATACCATAAGGGCCGAATGGCAAGTGTTATTTTCCATGCTTTTAATCAAATTAAAGAAACTGGAAAAGTAAAGTTGTTCAAGAGCCATAAACCGGATTACCAAGATGGAGAACAGCTCCGTGATTTTATTTACGTTAAAGATGTTGTGGCGGTAATAGGATGGATGCTGGAATCAATGCTGGATAAAAAATGGCCCGCTACAAAAAATGGGCTTTATAATTTAGGTACAGGTGAGGCTCGAAGCTTTATAGATTTAGTAAGGTCTACTTTTGCTGGTCTTGGATTGGAGCCCAATATCGAGTTTATAGACATGCCAAAAGATATTAGAGATACCTACCAGTATTTTACCGAAGCCAACATGGAAAAACTGAAGTTGGCGGGATATAACGGCGGGTTTACGAGTCTCGAAGATGGGGTTCAGGATTACGTGGTCAATTATCTTCAAAAAGGCCTTATTTATTAACTTTTTTATTCACATTTCCTATTATTTTTTCGATTCAAGACGCAAACGCTTTGCGGGTCCTTTTAATTAATGTAGGTTTGTATGACCTCTAATAAATTTCCCTTTTAAATCAGGTCAAAACAATTTTAACCATGTAAAAATGGAGTGCACAATAGCCCTGCTATTGCGTGCATTTTATTTTTATAACTAGATGAATTTAATTTATGACAAAGTACATTTTTGTTACGGGCGGCGTTACAAGTAGCTTAGGAAAAGGAATCATTGCAGCATCGCTCGCAAAATTATTACAGTCTAGAGGACTTACAGTAACCATTCAGAAATTTGATCCATACATTAACGTGGATCCTGGTACTTTAAATCCGTACGAACATGGAGAGTGTTATGTTACCGAAGATGGTGCAGAAACGGATTTGGATTTAGGGCACTACGAACGTTTTTTAAACATTCATACCACCCAGGCTAATAACGTAACTACGGGTCGTATTTATCAGACCGTAATTAATAAAGAAAGAGCAGGTGATTTTTTAGGTAAAACAGTTCAAGTTGTTCCCCATATTACCGATGAAATCAAACACCGGATGAAGTTGATTGGTGAAACCGGCAAATATGACATTATATTAACTGAAATTGGTGGAACTGTTGGTGATATTGAAAGTTTGCCCTTTATTGAAGCAGTTCGTCAATTGCAGTGGGAGCTCCCAGAAGAAGACGTAATGGTCGTGCATCTCACGCTCATTCCTTATTTGCGTGCAGCTAAAGAGTTAAAAACAAAACCTACGCAGCACAGTGTGAAAATGTTAAGTGAAACAGGTGTGCATCCAGATATCATTGTTTGCAGAACAGAAGAACCATTAAATGATGAAATCAAGAGAAAAATTGCGCTTTTCTGTAATGTTAAGCAAGACGCAGTTATTGAAGCCATGGACGCTTCAACCATTTACGAAGTGCCTATTTTAATGCTTCGTGAAAAGCTCGATTTGATTTGTTTGAAAAAATTAAATATCAATGGGTACGGCGCACCTAATTTAGATAAGTGGAATGGCTTTTTACAAAAGTTAAAAAATCCAAAATCTGAAGTGCGTATTGGACTCATTGGAAAATATATTGAACTACAAGATGCGTATAAATCAATTTTAGAAAGCTTTATTCATGCTGGTGCACCTAACGAGGTAAAAGTAATTGTTGTGAATGTGCATAGTGAACACTTGACGCATGATAATGTTTCAGAAAAATTAGAAGGCCTCGATGGTTTATTAGTAGCACCTGGCTTTGGTAACAGAGGTATTGAAGGAAAAATTCATGCCGTGCAGTATGCAAGAGAAAATAATTTACCATTCTTTGGTATTTGTTTAGGTATGCAAATGTCTGTTATTGAATATGCACGAAATGTTCTTGGTTTAAAAGATGCACATTCGACCGAAATGGATGCTAAAACTTCCAATCCTGTTATCAATATGATGGAGGAACAAAAGAAAATTAAAATGATGGGCGGAACCATGCGTCTTGGTGCATACCCTTGTGAAATTTCAGCTGGAACACTAGCGCATAAAATATACGGAGCTACTTCTATAACAGAGCGCCATCGTCACCGTTATGAGTTTAACAACGATTATTATGACGCTTTTATGAAAGCCGGACTTGTAGCGAGTGGTAAAAATCCTGAAACGGGCCTAGTTGAAATAGTGGAGCTTCCCAATCATCCATTTTTTATTGGGGTTCAGTATCACCCCGAATTAAAGAGTACGGCAGAAGTCCCAGCGCCACTTTTTGTTAGCTTTATAGCGGCTGCAAAGCTCTATCAGGCCTCAAATTCTGCTAAATAACCCTAATTATTAATGGATCGGTAATGAATCTACGTTTCAACTAGTACCTTTGCCCTTCAATATATACACACATGAAGTCTGATAAGAACTCGCTCATAGGATTTGTTTTGTTAGGAATCTTATTTTTTTCCTATTTCTGGTATACCAACCAGCAGCAAACGGCGCTCGTTGCTTTCAAAAAACAACAAGAAGATTCTACTGCTAAGGCGCAAGCCAAACTCGTAAAGCCTCAAGATGTTGTAGCAGCTAAAATTGATTCTTTACAAAGAGATTCAATCGCTAAAATTGCTACTGCAGGAAATTTTGCTAAGGCTGCACTAGGCAAAGACACAACGGTAACGCTCGAAAATGATTTAATCAGTGTTGTATTAACCAACAAGGGAGGTCAGGTAAAAAGCGTAACCTTAAAAAAATATACAACTCAGGATAGTGCTGCCGTTAAACTTGTTCAGCAAAATCAAATGGGCTACGCGGTTAACACTGCCGATAATAAAACAGCTCAATCATCTGATTTATATTTCACGCCTTCTACATTAACTAAAGCACAAGACGGGTCTACTTCCATCAAATTTGTCATTGCATCTGCTACTGGTACGTCAATCATTCATACCTATACATTACGTCCAAATTCCTATGCACTTGATTGGGATATTGAGTTGGTAGGCGCCAATCAATTATTAACAGCTGGGGTGCTTAATTTTACATGGTTGTCTGAAACCAGTCAGCTCGAAAGAACTGCCGAATATGAAAGGCAGATGTCTAATATTTGTTTTTCTGAGGGAAATGAGTTTGATTATATATCAGCGAATAACGAAAAAACTTTTGAAAAGCCGGTACAGTGGGTAAGTGTGGTGCAGCAGTTTTTTAATACTACGCTTATTGCAAAAAACAGTTTTAATTCGGGTGCCGTAAACTGGTCTCGCTATACAGATAGTTCTAGTAAGCTGGCTACAACAAAAACTGAGTTACAAATCAAATTGCCACAAGCAGCAACAAATAAAGTGGCTTTACAATTATTCAGTGGTCCTTCAGATTTCGAAATCTTAAAAAAGCAAGCGCCAGAAATGGAACGTATTGTTAATTTAGGTAGAGATATGTATTCGTTTGTTCGTCCTATTAACAAGTACATTATTATGCCGGTGTTTGATTTCTTTGCTGGCTTTGTTTCAAATTATGGTTGGGTAGTATTGTTACTGACCTTATTTATCAGACTTGTTACTTCTCCATTAACCTATAGTAGCTATTTAAGTGGCGCTAAAATGAAGGTGTTGAAGCCAGAGCTAGATACCATTAAGAAAAAATTTGGAGAAGATAAGCAGGGTTTTGCGATGGAGCAAATGAAATTGTTTAGAGAAGCCGGTGTAAATCCTCTCGGCGGTTGTATTCCAGCGCTTCTTCAAATCCCAATTTTCTTTGCATTATATAGTTTCTTTAATTCCCACATTGCGCTTCGAGGGCAGGCCTTTTTATGGAGTAAAGATTTATCAAGCTATGACGTTATTGCTACCCTTCCGTTTAGTATTCCATTAGGTTTTGGGGATCATATTAGTTTGTTTACCATTACTGCGGTATTGACAAGTTTCCTTATTTCTATTTACAACATGAGCATGACGCCAACGCAGGATAACCCAGCGCTTAAGTATATGCCATATATTTTCCCGTTCATGTTACTTTTCATCTTTAATAGATTACCATCAGCATTAACCTGGTATTATACGGTTTCAAACCTTGTAACATTAGGCTTACAATTTGTGATTCAAAATTATATCATCAACCATGATAAAATTTTAGCACAGATGGATGAAAAACGAAAAACGCCAAAAGCTAAAAGTAAATGGCAGAATCGTTTTGAGCAAATGCAACAGAGTCAAAAAAAGTTACAGGACTTAAAAGATAAAACAGCCAAGAAAAAATAACAAAAAGCCCTGCTATTTTAAGTGGGGCTTTTTTTAAAATACACTTTTCTGAAAAAAGGTATCACGATATTAATTGGTTTATTTTTTTTGCAAGCTAGTTTTGCCCAACAGCGTATTGTTGCGGAGTGTACAGTTGTTTATAAGGTGGAATCAAGTATAGGCATGGCTCAAGTTCAAGAAAAAGCCTTAAAGACGGTGTATATAAAAAGTAATAGTGCCCGTGTTGATCTTGTAGCACCAGCTTATGCACAAACTACGATTTATAACAAAACAACTGTAACAGCAACAGTTTTACGCTCATTTGGAGAAGACAAATACATGACTTCTTTAAATAGCAAGCAGTGGCGTAAGGTAAACGCACCTCTCGATAGTATTCAAATACAATACACCAATGATTCAATTTCTATATTAGATTATCCTTGCAAAAAGGGGCTATTGCAGTTCAAAAATGGAGACATAGTAACAGTATACTTTACTAGTGCTATCATTCCATCTGTTCGAGAATATGAATATATGTTTAAGGATATTCCAGGATTTGTACTTGGCTATGAAATGATTGATGGTGCAGGTGTAAAAACAATTTTCAGGGCAACGCAAATTAATTTATATAATCCTGTTGCTGCATCTAAATTTGATATTCCCACAAAAGGATACCGGATTATTCCAGTAGAGTAGAAATAAGGAAGATAGCGAATACTAGTTTGATGCTGGAGAAGGCGTCTTGAACTTAGGTACTTTTACTTTAAACTTATATGGGAATACAAATGAACTATTGCCGTTGTCAAAACGAAGCATCGAGTTTATTTCAGTATTATTGTTCCCTTTTAATTGAAGTCCTAAAGTTTGAATACTCTTATATTGCATGGTTGCCTTAAGCGAGCTGTAAGACAAACTTTTAGAATTAAGTAAGTTTAAATTTTTGAGGGTAAACTTTGATTGTTTGCCTCTTTTTTCAGTAGTAATTCCACTAAGTGTAAACGCAGCATAGCCAAGTTGTACCCCAACTAGTAGGGTAAAGGTTAGCGTTAATGTAAGTAAAAGTTTACTGCGTTTCATTGTTACAAAGGTATGGAATCTTAATTGTTTCACAATTATCAAATCGTTAATTCACCAGATATGTTTATAAATTGTTGTGTAGATTGTTGGAAAACCTTGATTTTTGGTCTATTTTAGGTTAATTCCTTTCAAAAATGAGCCAAAACAGATACCAAGAAGACCGGGAATCACTCAAAGAACTGCTCCAGCAGTACCGTAATCTTAAACTTGGCCGCCAGCACCGATTTCTAGAAGAAGACTCATTTTTACGCATAATCGACTATTTCGACGAAAAAGACGATGTAAAAGAGGCGCTAGAAGCCGTTGAAATTGGATTGTCTCAATTTCCTTTTGCCTCGGCACTCATGATTAAAAAGGCCGATTTATTGATTGTTGATAAACGTTATCTCGAAGCACTTGACATTCTTGAAACATCCGAACTCTTCGATAATTCAGATATTGACCTTTATATTTTAAAAACGGATGCCTATTTGGCCCTCGATCAACCAGAAAAAGCTGCCGAACTTTTGGAAGCTGCTATGTACAAATTTGAAGGGGATGAAAAAGTGGATTTACTTTTTGAACTAGCGGATGTTTACGACGATTATGAATCTTTTGAAAAAGTATTTGATTGTTTAGTGCTGATTTTAGAACAAGAGCCAGCCAATGAAGAAGCGTTGTATAAAATTTGTTTTTGGACCGACTATACAGGGCGTAATGAAGAAAGTATTAAGCTGCATCAAAAAATAATTGATCAACTACCTTATAGTGAACTTGCTTGGTTTAATTTGGCTGCTGCTTATCAAGGTTTAAAACTCTACGAAAAATCAATTGATGCCTATCAATATGCTGTAGCAATTGACGATAAATTTGACTACGCATACCGAAATATGGGAGATGCGTATTTGCGCCTTCGTAAATATAAAGAAGCTGTTGAAGTGCTTGAAAAAGTAGTATCACTCACACGACCTGAAGATGTGATTTATGAGGCTATTGGACATTGTTATCATAAAATGGGGAAAATAGCGCAGGCAAGATTTTATTACAAAAAAGCAGTACATCTAAATCCTGATGACAGTAAGTTGTATTATAAAATTGCTACCACATACATGTTAGAAAAGCAGTGGCAGCCGGCTATTAAACAACTTGAAAATGCAATGCGCATGCACCGTGCCATTACAGAATACAATTTGGCTATGGGAGAATGCAAATTGAACCTTGGCCAATTTAAAGAAGCGGTGCATTATTTTGGCGTTGTTGTTAAGCATAAGCCTAAAAATGTTTCGGGGTGGGAGGCGTTAATCAATTGCTTACTTGCTGCAGAATATTTTGATGAAGCCTTTTTGCAAAGTAATAATGCACTTGTCGCTACCGATTATAAGCCTATATTTTTATTTTACCAGAGTGCCATCTTATTTATCATTGGCAAATCAAAGGAGGGCTTAATTTTACTTGAGCAGGCCATGGCAGCCAGCCCTAAGCTATTAAAAAAATTCATTGACGTTAGACCCTCTATTCTTCAAAATTCTCAGGTGGTAGACGTTATTGCAAGGTTTAAGCGTCGAAGGAAGATATAGTATGCATGTGGTCCCTAGAATCAGCTTAAAAAAGTCATTTGTTTAACTTATTTTTGCATTTCAGTAAAAATCGGAACTATGAATTTTAACTTATCACAAATTCCAGAACGTACCACACAGCCAAGAACTTCAGGATTAACCATGATCATGGACAAGGGGTTAAGCATAAACGAAGTACATAATTTCATGAGCGTTGGTGCCCCGCATTCTGATGTGATTAAGTTAGGATTTGGAACTTCTTTTGTTACTCCAAATCTCAAGCAAAAAATAGAAGCCTATCAGTCTTATAATATTCCGCTTTATTTTGGAGGCACTTTATTTGAGGCATTTTTAGTACGAGGGCAATTTGATGATTACGTTAGTATATGTAAAGATTATGGGATTACATACATGGAAGTTAGTGATGGATCGATTAGTATTCCGCACACCGAAAAATGCGGATACATCGAAAAATTAGCAAAACACTTTACCATTTTAAGTGAAGTAGGCAGCAAAGATGCTGCGCATATTATTCCACCCTACAAATGGATCGAACTCATGCGTGCTGAGTTAGAGGCTGGTGCAACCTATGTTATTGCGGAGGCGCGCGAAGCGGGCAATGTGGGTATTTATAGAGGCAGTGGAGAAGTACGTGAAGGACTCGTTCAAGAAATTTTAACGCAAATTCCTGCCGAAAAAATAATTTGGGAAGCGCCGCAAAAAGCACAGCAACTCTACTTCTTAGAACTCATTGGTTGCAATGTAAACCTAGGTAATATTCCGCCTCATGAGATTATTGCACTTGAAGCTATGCGCGTTGGATTAAGAGGTGATACCTTTGAATTATACTTAAATAAGTAATTATTTATGAAACGTTATGGACTCATTGGTTATCCCTTAACGCATTCATTGTCCGAGCAATATTTTACCCAAAAATTTATTGAAGAAGGAATTGAGGATTGTGTTTATGAAAGATTTTCAATGCCTTCTATTGCTGATTTACACGAAATTTTAAATTCGCACCAAGATTTGCGTGGGTTTAATATTACCATACCCTATAAAAAAGAGGTGCTTGCTTTTTTAACAGAGCGTTCTAAAGCTGTTGAAGAAGTAGGTGCATGTAATTGTGTTAAAATAGAATCAGGTAAACTTATCGGCTATAACACAGATGTTATTGGTTTTGAAAATTCTTTAATACCTTTTTTAAAACCAAGCCACAATAGAGCATTGGTTTTAGGAACAGGTGGTGCGGCGCTGGCCATTGTATATGTACTGCAAAAACTTGGGATTGAATTTAGTTATGTATCCCGAACTGCAACGATTGGGCAGTTTAGCTATAATGATTTAGATGCGTCTGTTATGGCGTCACATACCCTTATCATTAATACCACACCACTTGGCATGTTTCCAAATATTGAAGATTGTCCGGCTATCCCTTATGATTTACTGACACCTGAACATCATTTGTTCGATTTGACCTATAACCCTGCAGCGTCAACATTTTTGACGAAAGGCAAGCAAATGGGTGCCACCATTCAAAATGGGCAACAAATGTTTGTTGAACAGGCTGAACAGTCTTGGCGTATTTGGAACAGTTGATATTATTGAAGCGTCACTGCTTTTTTAAGCCTAATATCTCTAGATGAGCTGCCTATCATGATAGTGAAATCTCCTGGCTCAATAACGGTTTCCATTTTTTCATTGAGCATTTCAAAGTCTTCGGCAAGAAGTGTTAACGTAATTGTTTTAGATGCGCCTGGTTGTAAATGAATTCTTTCAAATCCTTTTAATGCTTGAACAGGTCTTGCCACCGACGCTATTTGATCTCTAAGGTATAATTGAGCTACTTCGTCACCAGCACGTTTGCCTGTATTTGTTACAACAAAGGAAACATTAATTTTATCTCCCTTTTTTGCGATCGGGTTTTCAATTGTCAAATTGCTGTATTCAAATGTGGTATAGCTAAGCCCATATCCAAAAGGAAATAAGGGAAGACCAGTAAGATTTTCATAATCATCGCCACGACCTGTTGGTTTGTGGTTGTAAACCAGTGGGAGTTGGGCCTCACTTACTGGGAATGTAATAGGGAGCTTTGCGCCCGGGTTGTATTTGCCTGAAAGTACTGCTGTTACTGCATATCCGCCTTCTTCACCAGGGTACCAAACATCTACAATACTGCTTACTTTGTCTATCCAGTTACCCATGGTAACAGCACTTCCACCTACAATAACAACAACAGTTGGTGTTCCTGTAGCTGCTACTTTTTGAATAAGTTGTTCTTGTTCGCCTGGTAATTGTAAGGAGGCTCTATCTCTAAATTCGCCTTCTTCTAGTCCTACAACTACAACTGCCACTTTTGATTTTTTTGCTGCAGCAACGGCTTCATTAATTTTTTCTTCTGTTGTATTTGCAATATCAATATTCCAAATCAATTTGATTGTTGCATTTCCGTTTGGCTCTTTAAACTCAACTCGAATTGGATAACTATTTCCTGCTGTAAAATTATAATCAACTAGGTTGGTATGAAAGCTTTGCTTGTCCCAATTGTTAATGATGAGTTGATTGTTGATGTATAATTTATAGCCATCGTTACCTTCAATTCCAATTTTGTAGTTTCCCGTTTGAGGTGCTTTGATATTACCTGTCCATCTTGCACAAAAAAATTCTGGCGTTATTGATGGGTCAGGTGTAGAAATAGTCCAATGAAAATTAATGTTTTTGTCAATTCGTTTTAGTGTAGGATTGTTCCCAAATTCAATGCCATTAAAATATTCTGCAGCAAGTCCTTCAATATTTTGATTGTTTTGTGTAGTCCATAAATATTTACTAGGTATAATGTTCCAGTTTTTATTGCTCCTGCCAGGGCCAGCTGCGGTAATAATTTTTTTGGCGCCATATTTTAAAAGCATACCATCTAAGATGCTTACTTTTTTAGTACCGGGTCCACTATATCCGCCAAGTCTTGCTTCTGTTGCATCGGTGCCAATGAGGGCGATGCTTTCCACCGCATCTGAAATTGGCAATAATCCATTTTTGTTTTGTAATAAAACAATGGACTCTAGTGCTGCTTGGTATGCGATTTTTTTATGTGCTGTTTCAAAATTTGCTGTTTCTGTAGCTTTGATATCCAGGTAGGGTGTTTCAAATAAACCTAGTTCAAATTTTGCCCTTAAAACGCGAATAACGGCGTCGTCTAATCGCGCCTGATTTACTTCGCCGTTTAAGAATGGTGGAATAAATAGTTTATAATGTTCTTGTGCTGTTTGGAATAAAACATCAAGTCCATTGTTGACGGCGTTTCTTCCTGCATCTGGGTAATCTTTTGCTGTGTAATGTAAAACATTGGCGCCGCCTACGGCGCCAGCATCGGATATTACAAATCCATTAAAACCCCACTGCTTTTTGAGTAGATCATTTAATAAATAATTGTTAGCAGTTGCAGGACTTCCATTTACTGAGTTGTAAGATGTCATGATGGATCTAGCACCTGCTTTTTGTACCGCATCTTTAAAAGGAGGATAATGAATTTCAGATAAATACCTTTCGTTCATATCAATAGGGTAGCTGTCTCTACCACCATCACCAACATTGGCAACAAAATGTTTTGGGGTAGCAATAATATTTTCGTCTTCTAAAGTTTTCATATATGCAACACCCATTTTGCTGCTTAAAAAAGGGTCTTCTCCGTAGGTTTCTTCGGTGCGTCCCCATCTAACGTCCGTAGCAATATTAATAACCGGCGATAGTATTTGTCGGATGCCTCTGATTTTTGATTCTTTTGCAATCGCGCCAGCTACTGCTTCCATGGTGCTCGGATTAAATGTAGCAGCTAGCCCAATGCTTTGCGGGAATATCGTAGAGCCCTCTCTTACCAGCCCGTGTAGGGCCTCGTCAAAGGGTAGCATGGGAATGCCAAGTCTGGTGCTGTCCATGAAAAATGCTTGTATTGCATTCACTTTTTTGGCCAGGCTTACAGCAGTTTCTGATGCATTGTATTGAAGCATTTGTTGTGCACCTTCTGCGCCTGCAGATGCGGCACTTACCTGAAATCCAAATAGGCCATCTTTGTATTTATAACCTTCTCCAGGTTTGATATCGCCAGGGATCATAAATAGTTGCCAAAACTTTTCGGTGGGGGTCATTCTGCCCAGAAGGTCCTTCACTCTTTCATTGATAGGCGCTCTGCTGTTTTTATACAGAGGAATTGTTTGTGCAACAATAGTTGATGTAGCAATGAATTGTATTAAAATCACCCATGCGATTATCGTAAAAATTTTTCGGGAAGCTATGGTTTCTGTGTTCATATCTAGGCTTGGTATTCGTTTAAGAAATCGATGAGTTGTTGTACTGCTTTTTTTCTGTGGCTAAATTTATTTTTTTCTGCAATATCCATGTTTGCAAATGTTGTATTACTGCCTTCTGGAATAAAAACGGGATCATAGCCAAATCCATTTGTTCCGTCCATTTCATTTGTTATATGGCCTTTGCAAATACCTTGAAACTGGTATTCTTTTCCTGCAATAATCAGTGAAACGACTGTTCTAAATTGAGCAGCTCTTGTTGGTTTATCTTTTAGTTCTTGTAATAGTTTATCAATATTGTCTTGCATATTCCTTCCTTCACCAGCATACCTCGCCGACTTTACACCGGGTGCGCCGCCAAGTGCATCAACTTCCAGTCCTGTATCTTCGCTAAATACAGCTTCGTTTGTGATTGTATAAATGGTAGAAGATTTTTCGGTTGCATTGGCTTCTAAAGTGTCGTGTGGTTCTGGAATATCAATGTCAATGCCAGCCTCTTGCAAAGTTAAAATTTGAAAATTTTTATGGCTGAGGTGTTTGATTTCCTCTACCTTATTTTTATTATTGGTTGCAAAAATAATTTTCATGTACTACTGGATGTTAAATGTTTTTTTTAGTGCATTCCAAAGTTTTCCTTTTTCTAATTTTGCCGTATCCGTTTTTTCGAGCATTGACTGTAATGGTGCAGAAAAAAGAAGCGTGCAGTTGTCATATTGTTGCACCTGATATTGAGGAACTTCAAAAGGTAGCGCTATAGCTGCCGCATTGATATCAAATAAAATAATAGTAGACGGTTTTAATGCTGTTTTTATCTGCGTGTATTGTACCGGTTGATGTACAGTATTAACAATGGCCACATCGCCCATGTTTAGTTTGCAAGCAGCAAGTATGGCTGTTAAAAATTGCAAAGATTCATCTGCCACGTGAACAGCTGTGGTGTCTTGTAGTAAAATGGTTACCTTTTTTTGGTTGTCGCCAAGATAGTTGATGGGCTTTTGTATTTGCTGGGGTGCAGTTGCAACAGCCTCATTCTTTGTAGGTTTATCCTCGTTACTTTTCTTTTGGGTATCAATTAAAACAAGCTCATTTTTGTATAAAGAGGCAATAACAAAGGGTGGAAGCAAATTATTTTCAGAATTCATGGCTATTTTACAATATTAACGATTGTTAGTTTTCTTTTTTTTTGTTTCTTTGCACCAAATATAAAACTATGGCAGCAGCACTTGACGTAAAGATTGAAAAAGTTCAGCACAGTAGGTTAGCAAATACGTCGCTAGAAAATATTCCTTTTGGCCGTGTTTTTACCGACCATATGTTTGAAGCAGACTGTATTGATGGTGTTTGGACCAATGTGGTAATTAGACCTTATCAGCCGCTGCAATTTGATCCTTCTTTGGCTGCGCTCCATTATGGGCAGTCCATTTTTGAAGGTATAAAAGCCTATAAAAGTGATGCGGGTGAAGTAAATATTTTCAGACCTCAAGATAATTTTAGAAGATTTAATATTTCTGCAGCACGTATGTGTATGCCTGAAGTTCCGGAAGCTATATTTATGGAGGGCATGCGTTTACTGATTGATATGGATAGAGGTTGGATCCCTGCCCTTGCGGATCATTCTTTATATATCAGACCTTTTATGTTTGCTACTGATCCGGTTATTGGTGTAAAACCTTCGGACAATTATAAGTTCATGATTTTATTAAGTCCTACTGGGCCTTATTATAGCACACCCATGAAAATTTATGTAGAAGAAACATACACCAGGGCTGCTCCGGGTGGTGTTGGCTTTGCAAAAAATGCAGGTAATTATGCGGCAAGTATGTTGGCTACACAAAAAGCAAAAGAAGCTGGTTACGATCAAGTGTTATGGACTGATGCTTTTGAACACAAATATTTGCAAGAAGTAGGTACCATGAATGTGTTTTTTGTAGTTGGAAATAAAGTACTAACCCCGGCTTTAACAGAAGGTACCATTTTAGAAGGTGTAACAAGAGATAGTGCGATCACCGTTTTAAAAGAAATGGGCATGGATGTACAAGAAGTGAAAATCACGATTGATGAACTCATTGCTTTACAAAAGCAAGGTGAATTACATGAAGTGTTTGGCACAGGTACCGCTGCGACCATCTCAAAAATTAAAGAGCTTCGATATAAAGAGTATAGCATGCATTTTGATACAGATAAGGCGGGTGTAGCCAAAGAATTAAAAGATAGGTTAACTGCTGTTAGGTATGCGACTGCACCAGATACCCACCACTGGTTGTTTAAAGTTTAATAAACTGTTTGAGTAAATAGTTTTTCCCTGCTTTAATAACGGCAACATATGCGCCGGCTTTTAATTGCAGTACATCTATACTTACAAATCCGTTTTTGCTAGTGGCAAATGTTTTGTTGAGTAGAAGGGTTCCATCTATGCTATGGATGGATATTTGGTATGAAAGCGGCTCTCTAAATGAAAAGCGAATACCTAGTTGGCCCAGCACGGGATTAGGTGTGACGCTTGCTACAATTGGGTCTTCTTGTCTTGGTGGTGGAGGTGGTCCCGTAATTTCAAAGCGGCGTTCTCCAGACGTAGTGGTATCTGTTCCAATTTCAAAAGCATAACTGCTATCCTCCATTATTTTTTGATACTTGTTTAATAATTTGTCATGTAGGATTGTTTTATTTGCCGCCTAAATCAAGTATTTACTCCTTTTGGACCCTCGTATTTATACTGAAAATCAGTATTTTACGTCTAGTTTAAGAATTCTTTTTAAAACTTTTTGATTTTTCAGTTCCAGCCATTACCTTTGCCGTCCGA
>CANEWV010000007.1 GCA_947442905.1 Chitinophagaceae bacterium
AATAGGTCTTATGATGCTTGGGTGTTAGAACAAGTGGCGCTTGCAACAAAGCTATATCAGCTAAATGGAACTTTAGAAATACTTGGAGCACATAAAAATGACACGGCTATTAGTGAGGTTGCAAAAGCAAAAGAAAATATAGTAGCCGCGCTAGATCCAAGTTGCAAAACATTGATTGAAAACTGGCCATCTGTTGTAGAAAAATACAGCGCCGATTTTTTAACGTATACTATTAGGGATAAAAATATTTCTATTCCACTTACCACAACATCACTGAGTGGTAGTAAAATTGCAAAAGTAATGCTGCCTACTTATACAGACATTGGTAGTATTTTAAAATGGCAGTTACAAGAAAACGTACCCGGAAAATTTCCATACACAGCTGGTGTATTTGAACTTAAAAGAGAAGGCGAAGATCCTACCCGCATGTTTGCTGGTGAAGGTTGTCCGGAAAGAACCAATAGAAGATTTCATTACGTTTCTGTAGATCAACCCGCAATACGTTTATCAACGGCGTTTGACAGTGTTACATTATATGGCGAAGACCCTGCAACACGTCCGGATATTTTTGGAAAAATTGGTAATAGTGGTGTAAATATTGCCACTATCGATGATGCCAAAAAATTATACAGTGGCTTTGATTTGTGCGATCCAAAAACATCAGTGAGTATGACCATTAATGGTCCAGCTCCTATTATTTTGGCCTTTTTTATGCATGCTGCTATTGATCAACTTTGTGAAAAATGGATTACATCTAATAATGCGCAGGATCTTATTCAAAAAGCATTTCAAAATAAATATGGTGCTATCGCAGCTCCTCAATATGCGGTGTCAGATAGTGGCGATACACTTCCTGAAGGTAATAATGGACTAGGCCTTAAACTGCTTGGATTAAGTGGCGACGAAGTACTTCCTCCGGATGTGTATGCAACCATAAAAGCACAAGCGCTGTCAAGTGTGCGCGGCACGGTGCAGGCAGATATTTTAAAGGAAGACCAGGCTCAAAATACTTGTATTTTTTCTACCGAGTTTGCACTTAAATTAATGGGTGATGTACAATCTTATTTTATCACGCATCAAGTACAAAATTTTTACAGTGTAAGTATTAGCGGATATCATATTGCAGAAGCGGGTGCCAATCCAATTACACAACTTGCATTTACGCTCGCCAATGGATTTACCTATGTTGAATATTATTTAAGTAGGGGCATGCATATCGATGATTTTGCGCCTAACTTATCTTTTTTCTTTAGCAACGGCATGGATCCCGAATACAGTGTAATTGGTAGAGTTGCCAGAAGAATTTGGGCCAAAGCCATTAAATTAAAATACAAAGGAAACGAGCGTTCTCAAAAATTAAAATACCATATTCAAACAAGTGGCAGAAGCTTGCACGCGCAAGAAATTGATTTTAATGATATCAGAACAACGCTGCAAGCACTTTACGCAATCTATGATAACTGTAATAGTTTGCACACCAACGCTTACGATGAAGCCATTACAACCCCTACCGAGGAAAGTGTGAGAAGAGCGATGGCCATTCAATTAATTATCAATAAAGAACTGGGTGCTGCCAAAACAGAAAACTTTATTCAGGGCAGTTTTGCCATTGAAGCCTTAACAGATTTGGTGGAAGAAGCGGTATTAATTGAGTTTGAAAAAATTAGTGAAAGAGGTGGTGTGCTAGGTGCTATGGAACGAATGTACCAGCGTAATAAAATTCAGGAAGAGAGCATGTACTACGAAACGCTGAAACATACTGGTGAACTCCCAATTGTTGGCGTGAATAGTTTTTTAAATAAAAAAGGAAGTCCTACCATTTTACCTACCGAAGTGATACGTTCTACGACGATCGAAAAGGAAAGACAAATTGACAATTTACATGCTTTTTGGAAACGCAATGAAGAAGTGTCGCCCGTTAAAATTGCGGCCTTAAAAAAGGCAGCTATTGCTGGCGAAAACTTATTTGAATCACTAATGGAAGCTGTTAAATATTGTTCTTTGGGTCAAATTACCGAAGCTTTATATGAAGTGGGTGGTCAGTATAGAAGAAATATGTAACTACCATTATTTTATTTAATTTAGTGGCCTAAACTACTTTTTTGTATGCGTTTCATGCTTATTCGTACACTCTTTTTTGCGCTAGCACTTATCCCAACTGTATTAATGGCGCAGGGTCGTCGAATAGATACCACCATGAAAGTGGGAAAGGCTGGCTTTCGAATTAACTGCTACAATAAATCTTCTGAGAAAAATCCAATCACCATTTACCCGGTTGGTTTTGAAAGTGAAGCGCGCGATTTTAGTTTTGAATTGAAAGGCGTTTTATTGGGTACAGAAGTAGATGATTTAAATAAAGATGGTTTTCCTGATTTACTATTATACGTTGCGAGTTCCGACTCATTAAATAAAAGTTCGGTAATTGCTATTAGTTCTCAAGAAAATAAATCGGTAGCACCTATCGTTTTTCCAGACATACTCGATGATCCTAGGTTACGCGATGGTTATAAAGGCGCAGATAAGTATATGCTTTTAGAAGGTGTTTTAATGCGTACCTATCCTTTGTATGAAAAAGATGCAAGCGGTGTTCAACAACCAACTGGTAAAATGCGCCGATTGATGTACCGTGTAGCACCAGGAGAACAAGGCACTTTAAAATTTGTAGTGGCGCGGTTTTACGACTTTCAAAAAAAGTAATTTTACCTTCCCTGAACTATCGTAATTTTTGTTGCGATCTTTTCGGTGCCACTATCGTCTCTGCAAATAACCAAGTAAATCCCACTGGCTACTTTTAGGCCATTTGTATTTTTACCATCCCAAATAGCTTGTCCACCTAGTGCTCTTGTTTGATATACAAGCGCTCCATATAAGTTGGTAATTTTTACGAGTGCATTATTGGTTAGGCCTCTAATAGCTATGCTGCCATTATATCCTGGCGGAACTGGATTTGGAAACACAAGCACTTTTTGTTGTGCAGTTACTGCTTCTGTAGCCGTGCTTCTAAAACTGCAAAGCCCATTATTTGTAGCTATAAAAACTTCACCGGTTAGGGGGTCAATAGATATTTTAGAAATATCATTACCAGGCAAAGGACTATTGTTTGTTGAAAATCTATAAATAACTTTTTCTCCAGTGGCACTAATAAGCCAAACGCCATTTTTGGTACCCACCCATTTTCTATCGGCACCATCTACGGCAATGGTTTGTACATTTTCATCTTTAAATAAAAGTCCTGCAAATCTGTCTTGCTGCACAACAGGTAATAGTGCGTCACAACCTGCTGGCGTAAAAATGTTTTCGGTACACTGAATAATACCAATGCCTCTATCAGTACCTACCCATATAAATCCATTTTTATCTTTTGCAGTGCAGTTTACTTGGTTGCTGGGTAAATTACCAATACCCGTTCCTGCTTTATATTGTTTCCACTTATCATCTGCACTAGTAGTTAAAGAACTTCCAGGGTTGTAAACAAGTAGCCCATTTGCATTTGTGGTAGCACACCAAATTTGTCCTAGATCATCTATTTCAAGTGCACCCGCATCTGTTAAACCATAAGGGTTTGTAAATCCGGTCCATTTGCCATCCGGTTGATAAACATGGAGTGAAATAGATGTGCCTCCGTTGCTTACCCAACTATTTCCTTTGGTATCAGCAGCTACACCAGTTGTAAAACAGGTGTTGTTTGCTGCACCCTTAAGGCTACTATTACGTGCGTCAAAAATTTGAACTTTGTTGTTTTGCCATTTTGCCACACCCATTTGTGCGGTACTGAGCCAAATGCTATTGTCTAGATGATTGATTGCAATAGACTGAACCCCTGTAACACTATCTAACCCTTTTTGTGGTTGCCATTTACCATTTTCTAAAATAGCCCATCCTTTTTTTGTATTTGATGCAACTAATACGCCTGTACTTGTGGCTAGCATTGCCTTGGTGATTTGCCCAACTGGTCCACCCGGAATAATTTTTACAAAACTACTTGTGCTCGGGTCTAATTTAATAAGGCCCGTTACACTGTCACTGATCCAAATGATTCCATTTGAAAAAATACAGGCAGTAGGGTTTATGAATATAGCAGGTTGTTCAAAAATAAGTCCAGTTGCATTACCCATGGTTAATTGGTGCACGCGTGCTTTGCTTGTTTGCTTATCCGTTGTTGCTATGGTAATTTTTTGTTCATTAAACTGCCAGGACTTTATTTGTTCCGATGCTTTATAAAATAAAGTAGTGTTAGCAGTAGTAGACTGAATAAGTAATAGGCTATCATTTTTTTCAATGATTAAACCAGTAGGCGTACTACTTATTTTTTTTACGTGTATGTTATTTGCTGCGTTATAAAAAACAGTCCAAGATTTCGCGTCCGCAATATTTGTATTTGTTATAGCCGTGGTATAAATGCCATTAGCTGTAGCTGCATACCAATTGCCCAAGCTTTTGGTAAGTGAAAAAACGTCTAATGCACTTCCATTAGAACCTAATATCCAACTTTCTTTTATTTCGTATTTTAGTAAGTCTATCACTACAATACCTAAGTTGGTGCTTAGGTAGGCCATTCCTTTATCCGTGTATATCGAATTGATTTTTTGAATGCGACTTGTTCTTACAAGGTCATAGATGTTTTTTACAAGACCACCCTTTATAACATCCATATTATTATTGGCATAAGCAACCACCAGTTGCTCCGTTTCATTATCCCAACAAATATTAGCGATCGAGGCTTCTGATAAGCCTGTTAACTTATTAAAGTATTCGAACTGACCCGCATTGTTGGTGCTAAAAATAGCCTCCGGAGTAGCCGTATAAATTTTATCTCCTTGTACGACGGCTAATGTCCCAGCATAACTATGGTGCACACGCCAGCTTCCAATAGGAGGTGCTTGGGCAAATGCATGAAATGTAAACATCCAACAGCCAATAAAAAATAGACTCCGCTTTAGCAGTAACATGCATTAAAAATAATCCATAAAAACTATAGTACTGCCAAGTTATTTTTGATGGCAAATAATGCGAGGCCCACCCTGGTTTTAACGTCTAGCTTTCTAAATAAATGATCCCGGTAGGTATCTACCGTGCGTGGACTGATAAACATGATGTCGGCAATTTCTTTGTAGGTTTTGTCGGTGCAAACCCAGCCCATAAAGGCTTTTTCCTTGTCAGTTAATTGATTGACTTGATCCTGTTGTTTTTTTAATGCCGATTCGTCACCAATATAATGGATGAGTTTATCAGAAACCATATCGTTGCTAAAATAACCGTACTTTTTTATTTCGTTGAAGGCGGTAAACAGTAGCATGGGTTCCGAATTTTTTAATAAATAACCATGACATCCATTTTTTAGCATTTGAATGATGGCATAATCATTCTCATACATGCTGAGTGCAATGATTTTTGTATCGGGTAAATTTTGTCGAATCCACTGTGCTGTTTGATACCCGTCCATTTCTGGCATATTTATATCTAACAGTACAATGCTTGGGGCCTTGTTTTTTTTGAGGGACTCGATAAATAAAAGGCCGTTGCCCGCTTCAATGGTTACTTTATAACCCTTAAATCCAGCAATCATATTGGCAAGTCCAGCCCGCATGAGGCGGTGATCATCTACAATTGCAATGGATATCATGAGCGCCACGCACTTTAATAATAGTGCTTGACAGTAAGGTAGCTTATTTTATTGAATTGCGCTGTAGATGGCTTCTTGAATATTAGGTCTAACATTTAGTCTACCAAATTTGGTATTGTTTCTTGTTGGAGAAACCCGGCTAGATAAAAAGACATATACCAGTTGCTTGGTTGGGTCTACCCAAACGCAAGTGCCGGTAAATCCAGTGTGGCCGTATGTTTCAGGAGCTACGCTTTTAGAAGGGTAGGCTTCTTTTCTTGTAGCATTGTCTTTTTCAGGTTTGTCAAATCCTAAACCTCTTCTAGAAATATCAGAACTGTATGCGGTAAATTTTTGAATGGTCGTTTTTTTCAAATAACGCTTGCCGTTTAGTACACCTCCATTTAATAGCATTTGATAGAGCTTGGCTAAATCATAAGCATTGCTAAATAAACCGGCATGTCCAGCCACGCCACCAAACATCGCAGCACCCTCATCATGAACATCTCCATGGGTTTGTTGTGCTCTAAAATGAGCTTCTACCTCGGTAGGTATGATTTTGCTTAACGGCATTTTTGCAGTAGGCAAAAAACCTGTGCTATGCATCTCAAGTGGTGTATAAAACTGATTTGCTACATAGGCGTCTAAGCCCATACCCGTAACAGACTCCACTACTTTTCCCAAAAAAATAAAATCGTTATCGCTGTATACATATTTACCAGCGGTAGGTGTGCTACTAGATAGTATACGCGCATACATGCTGTCCTGCCAGTCTTTTCTGAGGTATACATTTTCTGCTACACGTACTGGAAATTGTGGTGTAGCGGTTGTTGAAAAATATTTGGGAGATGGTTTATTGGTAGCAGGATCCAGCACTTCTTTGTAAAAAGTAATGAAAGGAACAAGTCCTGCTTGGTGTAACAAAAGGTCTGATATTTTAATCGATGCTTTGTCTGATCCGCGCACCCATGGAATATAATCGCCAATGGTTTTATGCAGTTTTACTTTTTTGGTTTCAACAAGTTTCATGATGGCTACAGTCGTAGCAGATATTTTAGTAACAGACGCTAAATCAAATACCATATCTGTTTGCATCGGAACATTGTTATTATAGTTGGTGGTGCCAAAAGCTTTATTGTAAACCACTTTACCATTTTTGGCCACTAATACTACACAACCCGGAATGGCCGCACTGTCAATGGCTGCTTTGGCAATGCTATCAATTTTTTGAAGCCCAGCACTACTCATGCCTACTTCTTCTGGAACGGCTGTATTAAAATAACTAGCCGTTTCGATACCGCTACCAAAACTAAAATTATCGCAAACGGTAACGGGTAATTTTCCTTCTGGCTGGGTAATACCTTGTAATAATTGTACGCCCGCTTTTTGAGTGATTTCGTCATCTTCATAACAAACCACTACATTATTGGCGCCACATAAATTTGCTACTGCATAAGGATTTCCAAAACAAAAATTAATGGTATTAGCGCCTTGCACTTTTGATAGTAAACCAAGTGCTGCATCAGAAATACCAAAATTATTGGCAGGCTTTCTGCTAAAATTATGCATCCCAACAACAACAGCGTCGTAGCCACTTGTTAATTTGGCAATGCTATCTGCTTTAGTGGTGCTATCTGAAAAATTAAAGAGTACAATATCTGCTCCATAGGTTTCTTTGATACTTGTTGCGAAACTATTTTCTTTACTAGTGCCAATACCTATATACAATGTTTTTGTATTTTTTGATTGTAACGGTAATAATTTTTTATTCTCAAGTTTTAAAACTGTCAATGCTTTTTTAGCAAGGATTTCTTTTAGCTCGTTGGTAGAAGCGTTTAGGTCCGCAGCTAAATTAGTAGTATCGATGGGTTGTAAACGGTCGAGCCCTAAATTATATTTAGCGCGCAATACTTTTTTAACTCTTTGGTTAAGGTCTTCCCAGCTTAACTTTCCGATGGCAATAGCTTCTTTTACTTTTTCAATACTACCTTCAATATCTCCAGGTAAGCAAAGCATATCGTTACCAGCAATTAAAGACATTACAGAAGCTTCACCTTTAGGAAAAAACTTTGAAACGCCTTTCATTTCAAGTGCATCAGTAAACGTAATACCGTTGTAGCCAAGTTCATTGCGTAATAAATTTTGAACAGCAATGGCAGATAATGAAGTTGGTAAATTGGTGGTGGTATCTAATGCAGGAATAGACAAATGCGCCATCATCACACTACCAACGCCGGCTTTAATCATTTCTTTAAAAGGATATAATTCTAAAGAGTCAAGTGAACCTCTAGTTTTATAAATGATAGGTAAATCATAATGTGAGTCTACGGCAACATCACCGTGTCCAGGAAAATGTTTAGCACATGCCATTACATTTACATCCTGCATACCGCGCATATAAGCAACACCGTACTGCGATACTTTATATTTGTCTTCGCCAAAACTTCTATCATTGATTACCGGATTTTTTGGATTGTTGTTGATGTCAACATCCGGCGCATAATTAATTTGTATGCCAAGGCGCTTGCACTGCTCACCTACAATACGGCCAAATTGATAAATTAAATTGGCGTCATTTACAGCGCCCATCATAAGTTGACGTGGAAAATTGATAACACTGTCGAGTCGCATACCTAAACCCCACTCACCATCAATGGCAATCATAAGTGGCGTTTTAGCAAGTGATTGATACGCATTGGTGAGCGTAGCTTGTCTGATAGGGCCACCCTGAAAAAAACACAAACCACCCACATTAAATTTGGTCACTAAATCTGTAACTTCTTTTACATGCGCTTCACCCAAATTGCTATGTGCTCTTACAATCATGAGTTGTGCAATGCGCTCTTCGGGCGTTAATTTATTGAACTGTGCATTTACCCAGGCTTCAGATGCTTCTGATTTTTCAGAAAAACGCTGCGCTTTACTAGAAAGTATCGAGCATCCTAAAAGTGTAATGAGTAAGAATTTTTTCATGATGGTAAATTGAGTGTCACAATGTAAGATTTCTCTTAGTTTATTGGAAGCTATGGGCAAAAAAAAGTCGCAAGAGACAAGCTTTTGCGACTTTTATATACGTTCTCTTAAATTATGCTTCTGTTTCTTCTTCAGGCTCTTCAGATAATTTGATTTCGATGTTATTGGCTTTTAAAATGCTAAACCATTTTACCATCTTTTTCATATCACTAGGATACACACGGTCAAAATCCATATCGGCATATACTTTTTTAAAGTAAGCAACAATAGCTGCTGGGTCTTTTTCGGAAGGAAGGGCTTCTTTAGAAGCTAACATCGTTTGAAAAAGCTCCACCAAATTGATATTGTCACGAACGGTATACACTTCAATACTTTCTAAATGAGAAAAGTTGTGTACTCTGCTGCTTACAAATTTTGTGGTTTGATCTTCTAAAGACTTAACGATAGCGCCATCTGTCTTGCTGGCAACCATTTCAAATAGACCACTAAGGCCAGAGATTGATACTAAATTACTGTACTCCATATGCTTTGTTTACGTTGTGCAAAGTAAAGGTAAAATAAGGTTAAAAAACTACTAATTCGTTTTTGAGGCTTCTGCTAGTGCTATATCAAGTCTTGCGCGTAGCGTTTCATAATCGGTATAGCCCCTTGCTAACAAATGAAATTTTGATTCATTGACTTGTAATAATACACATGGAAATCCGGTTACTTGCAATTGTTTAACCAGCGAAAACTCATAGTGGGCTTGATCTTTATAGGTTTCGCTGGCTAATTTTTCATAAAAAGTTTCGGGGGCGATACTATATTTTTCAAGTAAGTGCCTGTATGCTTCGTTGTCCGTTAAATCACGGCCTTCATAATGGAGGGCTATTTGTAAATCGGTTGCAAATTCTACCTGACGTTCGGGGTAAAACTCTTTAAAAATGGAAAGCGCGATGGCTGGTTTTTCGGAATGAGGGAACCAGTCGCTTAATTCGGGGTTTTTAATATGCCAGAGGTAGTCTTCCCCAAATTCTACGCCGGTTAATTCCTCCACATTTTTATAGGCACCTAAAATATAATGCGCTGTAGCGCTGATTGGAACGGGTTTTTCGGGCAGTATCATGCCACCAGAAAGCACTTCTACTTGTAAAGAAGGGTAGTTTTCGGCTATTTTTTTGATAACGGGGCAAAAGCCATAGCACCAGCCACAATAGGCGTCGTAACAATAAAATAAGGTTGGATTCATAATGCAAAGATAATGCCAATACAAGATGCAAGTAAGTTCTTTACCTTTGCAGTCTAAACATAGTATATGCCAGGATTTGAATTTTTTGGTGACGAAGAAAGAAAAGAAGTGAATGAGGTTTTAGAAACCGGAATATTAATGCGTTATGGGTTTGATGGCCCTCGCAAAGGCATCTGGAAATCTAAAGAACTAGAAACCGCTGTAACGCAGGTTTTTGGTTGTAATCATGCGCAATTGACTTCTAGTGGTACCGCTGCATTAACAACCGCGATGGCAGCACTTGGTGTTGGCGTTGGTGACGAAGTAATCATGCCTGCTTTTACTTTTGTAGCAAGTTTTGAAGCTATATTAAGCGTTGGCGCTGTGCCCGTTTTAGTAGATATTGACGAAACCTTAACGCTAGATCCAGCCGCTGTTAAAGCCGCTATAACACCCAAAACTAAATGTGTGATGCCCGTGCATATGTGCGGTAGCATGGCGGATATGGATGCGCTTCAGCAAATTTGCACAGACCATAATCTAATATTATTAGAAGATGCTTGTCAGAGTATTGGCGGCACCTATAAAGGAAAAAAATTAGGCACGATTGGTCATGCTGGAACATTTTCTTTTGACTTTGTAAAAACAATTACTTGTGGTGAAGGTGGCGTGGTTATGACAAACGATAAAGACGTGTACACCAAATGCGATGCCTACACTGATCATGGTCATGACCACCTTGGCGTAGACCGTGGCGCAGACCTGCATCCGTTTATTGGATACAATTTTAGAATCAGTGAACTGCACGCTGCCGTTGGTTTAGCGCAAATTAAAAAGCTCGATACTTTTTTATCTATCCAGCGAAAAAACAATAAATTATTACGCAGCTATTTAGAACAAGTGCCTGGCATTACCTTTAGAGTAGTCCCCGACGAAGACGGCGACAGCTGCAGTTTTTTATCTTGGATGCTTCCCACAGAAGCGGGTACTAAAGCTGCTATCGAGTCATTAAAAGAAGCAGGGGTTTTTGCTGGTAATTTTTATTGGTACGCGAATAACTGGCATTATATTACCAAGTGGGATCATGTGAAAAATGCTACTACGCTCAACCGTTTACACGATAGCCAAGCAGCTGCACTATTAGCATTACAAACAAAGTCTTTTGCTAAAAGTGACGCTATTATGAGCCGAACTATTTCTACTGCCATTAGTTTACTTTGGACAGAAGAACAAATAAGAGAGAAGGGAGAAAAAATGTTAGCAGCGATTACCAAAGCGTTATAATTACTTGAATTTCACGGATGTCTTTAAGTCAATCTTTTCAACAAAAATTATTACAAAAGCTATCTCCGCAACAGATTCAGCTCATGAAGCTGTTGCAGGTGCCAACGGCTAATTTAGAGGAAAGAATTCAGTCTGAACTTGAAGAAAACCCAGCTCTTGAAATGGCGGAGGGTGAAAAAGAAATTGAATTTGGTGAAGAAGTAGATAATGAATTTGATGCTGAGATACCAGAGGACGAGCCTGCTCCACTTGATGAATACGAGCCTTCGGATGACACCGATTTTATAGTAGATGATGACGGTGAAATTGCAGACTATAAATTAAAGGATGACAACTATCCTGAAATGGATGATAACGCTGTTATTCCTATTAAAATAGAAACAAGTTTTCATGAACTCTTAACGGACCAGCTAGGCATGTTAGAGCTTGATGAACGCGAATATACCATTGCAGAGCAGGTGCTTGGTAGTTTAGACGATGATGGTTATTTACGAAGGGCATTATCCTCTATAGCAGATGATTTAGCATTTAGACAAGGCATTGAAGTTTCAGAAAAACAAATTGAAAAAATAGTTTTACGCATTCAAGATTTTGATCCTGCGGGTATTGGTGCTAGAGATTTGCAAGAGTGTCTTTTACTACAGTTGAAAAGAAAAAAATCGGAAGGCAAATCGGTACAATTAGCCATTACAATTCTTACAAAATACTTTGAAGAGTTTACAAAAAAGCACTACGAAAAAATTCAACGTCAACTTAATTTAAGTGACGCAGAAATTAAAGAAGTGGTGGGTCAAATCATAAAGTTAAATCCTAAGCCAGGCGGCAATTTTACAAATATTGATAAGGCACAAACGTATATTATTCCTGATTTTTTTGTACTTAACAATGGTGGTCAATTAGAGCTAACGTTAAATGGTAAAAATGCGCCAGAACTCCGTGTTAGTGAGGGTTACAGAGATATGTTAAAGGAGTATGAGAAAGGCAGTAAAAAAGATCCGCGTCAAAAAGAAGCGGTACTATTTATCAAACAAAAAATTGATGCAGCCAAGTGGTTTATTGACATGATTGAACAGCGTCAGGCAACGCTTACAAATACCATGAAAGCCATACTAGTGCATCAGCAAGCCTTTTTTTTATCGGGCGATGAAACAGTATTGAAGCCCATGATTTTAAAAGATATAGCGCTTCAAACAGGGCTTGATATTTCTACTGTGAGCAGGGTTGCCAATAGTAAGTTTGTTCAAACAGAGTATGGCACTTTTAGACTTAAATTTTTCTTTAGTGAATCATTAAGTACTGATAGTGGCGAAGAAGTAAGTACCCGGGAAGTTAAAAAAATATTAAGTGAGCTGATAGAGTCGGAAGAAAAACAACTCCCATTGAGCGATGAAATTTTAACGGATATGCTTCAGCAAAAAGGATATAATATTGCAAGAAGAACCGTTGCAAAATACAGAGAGCAATTGCACATTCCTGTTGCACGTTTAAGAAAAGAATTATAATAGCATGACAACAACTACGCCTTCAACAACGCATCCAGTTCTTCGCTTTTTGGCGCAAGTTGTGTCCTATGTATTACATCCGCTGTTTATACCTACTTACATTTTTTTATTACTCATGACGCTCTTTCCGTATGAGTTTGCAGGTATTACACCATGGCAGTTAAAGCTCCGCTTGTTTAGTGTGTTTTGGATGACTGCTTTTTTTCCTGCCTTTGCAGTTTTTTTATTGTGGCGCCTTAAGTTTTCAGAAAGTATTTATTTACGCACCCAAAAAGAACGCATCATACCGTATATCATTACGATGTTTTTTTATTGGTGGATGCATTACTTAAGTAGGAACTTTACTGATCAACCAGTTGTTTTACAGTTTTTTTACACGGGTATTTTTATGGCTACTTCTGTCGGACTTATCGCAAACAATTTTTATAAAATCAGTTTGCATGGCATAGGCATGGGTGGGGCGAGTATGGCCGTCGTTTTATTCGCATTTCATTACCACCAACCCATGGGTATAGTTATTGCAGGCGTATTATTGCTTACAGGCATCGTAGCAACTAGCAGGTTGTATATTTCAGACCACTCCCAAAAAGAAGTGTATATGGGATTATTAGTGGGTGCCCTTTGTCAAGCTACTGCGTATTTCTTTGTGCTCTAGCTATAAAAACTGAGTTTTTTAACCGACTTTTGCTCCGCAAAATCAAACCCCTCTACTATGTGGTATACTTTAGGACAATGGATCATAAAACGTCGCGTTTTTTTACTCCTTGCTTTATTAGGCAGTACCTGTTTTATGGGGTATCACGCTTCAAAAGTGTCGCTTAGTTACGAGTTTACAAGAGCGATCCCTACAGACAATCCTAAATACCAAGATTATCAAGCGTTTTTAAAACGTTTTGGTACAGATGGTAATACCATGGTTGTGGGTTTTGAAACGGATCATTTTTATGAGAAATCTTATTTTAATGCGGTTGCTCAACTACAAAAAACAATTAAAAGCTTACAAGGTGTAACAGCTATTTTAAATATTCCGGACGTTGTGAATCTAATTAATGACACGGCTGCTGCGCAGTTTAAATCTGTAAAAATATTTACACCACCTTATACGAGTCAAGAGGGTTTGGATAGTGCTGCATTTGTATTTAAGTCGCTACCTTTTTATAAAACATTACTTTATAGCCCTAATTCAAATGCATATTTAATGGGCGTTTCATTGGATGGTGCAATTATCAATTCAAAAAACAGATCGGCGCTTATTCAAGAAATCAATAAAGCGATTCAGACATTTGAAAAAGAAACTAAAACTACAGTTCGCCTAAGTGGTCTTCCTTACATTAGAACCATTGTTGCCGATAGAATTAAAAAGGAGATGAATATCTTTTTAATTGCCTCTTTTGTGTTATCTGCTTTAACCTTGCTATTATTTTTTAGATCTATCAGTGCTATGCTTATGAGTATGGTTGTAGTGGCCATTGGTGTTATTTGGAGCCTTGGAACCGTTGTTTTATTTGGGTATAAAATAACACTCTTAACTGCGCTGATTCCACCACTTGTTGTGGTAATAGGTATTCCTAACTGTATTTACTTTTTCAATAAATACCATACTGCGTTTTTAGAATTAAAAGATAAAAGCAAAGCAATCATTACCATGGTGGGCCGTATGGGTATTGTAACCCTGTTTTGCAATATTGCTGCGGCTATTGGATTTGCCGTTTTTGCTTTAACAAAAAGTGCGCTCTTAAAAGAGTTTGGACTTGTTGCCGGAATCAACATTATGGTGTTGTTTTTTATTTCGCTGGTGTTTATACCCGCGGTGCTTAGTTATTTGCCAGCGCCTAAACCAAAACATACACGTTATCTCGACAATAAAATTCTAGAAAAATTATTAGTTAAAATTGAGCGCTGGACTTTTCATCATGCGCGCTGGGTATATGGTGTAACTATTGTTATTACAGTGTTTGCACTCATTGGAATGAGTAAGTTAAAGTCGGAAGGATTTATTGTTGATGACCTTCCTAAGCAAGATAAAATTTACACTGACCTTAAATGGTTTGAAAAGAATTTTGGCGGCGTTATGCCACTTGAAATTATGGTGGATACCAAAAAGAAAAATGGTTTACTCCGCACCACCGGTCCTATTTCAAAAATTGAAGAGTTGTCTGTGTACATAGCAGCGCACCCCGAAACAGCAAGGCCATTATCGTTTGTAGAAGGGTTAAAATTTGCAAAGCAGGCTTATTACGATGGTGATACCTTAAGTTATGATATTCCTTACGAAGGAGACCTCGCCTTTATGGGACCTTACTTAAAGTCACCAGCGCCACAAGATTCGGGGGTTCAGGTTAAAAAAGAAGGTGTTGCAAAACTGCTTAATAGTTTTATGGATAGCACAAAGCAGGTGGCGCGCATTAGTGTAAATATGAAAGATATTGGAAGTGCAAAACTTCCGGTTTTAATAAAAGATTTTGAAACAAAAGCCGCAGAAATTTTTGACACTACGCATTATAAAGTAACATTTACCGGTAGTACCATTACATTTTTAGAAGGTTCTAGTTTTATTATTAAAGGTCTCGAAGAAAGTATTGTTTGGGCATTTTTACTCATTGCACTTTGTATGCTTTATTTGTTTAGATCTATTCGTATACTGCTTTGTTCATTAATTCCAAACGTTATTCCACTTGTGATTACAGCAGGGGTAATGGGCTGGGCTGGCATTGCATTAAAGCCTTCTACAGTATTAATATTTAGCATTGCCTTGGGTATCGCAATTGATGTAACGATTCGGTTTTTAATTAATTACAAACAAGAATTACCACACTATAATAATCAGGCGGGTCCAACACTGATTCAAACCATCAAGCACACGGGTATTAGTATTATTTATACCTCACTGGTGCTGATTGCAGGGTTTATTATCTTTTGTATCAGTGATTTTGGAGGTACCAAGGCACTGGGCTGGCTTACTTCTTTAACCCTTATTGTGGGTACATTAACCAATTTGATCCTTTTACCGGTCCTCATTTTGCATTTTCAGAAGCGTAAAAGCTAGTGTCGATTGTCTTTTAGCAGATTTTGTTGTAGAATGCTCAATCAGACTGTATCATATGGCGAACATTCTATATATCATTCAGCATTATTTTATATAGTTGATAATCAATGGATTATAATAGTGTAAGGTCATTTTTTGGCTAAAATGGCAACTAATCGTAGAAATTCTAGTATTTAACGCAGTAAAAAGGGGTCTTTAAGTTAATATTTTATTAAATTAGCGTCTGCATTTTTACATTAAAAACCAAAATATGAGAAAATTAGTTGTCATGATTTTGTGTGCAACACTTGCTTTTACGCAGTCGTTCGCACAAAACCGCACGGTTACCGGTAAGGTTACTGATGAGAAAGGCGCTGCAATTGCTGGTGCAAGCGTAGTTGCTAAATCATCAAAAGGTGGTACAACCACAGCTGCTGATGGTACCTTTAAATTAACGGTGCCTAACACAGTTAAAGTGTTAACGGTTTCTTCGTTAAACTTTGTTCAAAAAGACATTACAATTGCTGCCAACAATACAGCAAATGCTTCACTAACAGCTTCTGCTGCAGATGCTTTAGATGAAGTAGTTGTAGTTGGTTATGGTGCTGCAAAAAAGAAATCAGATGTTACAGGTTCTGTTGTAACTGTTAACGCAGAAAAATTACAAAACAAGCCTACTGCTAACATGTTTGATGCCTTACAAGGTAAAGTACCAGGTTTGCAAGTATATAACAGCTCTGGTGAGCCTTCTGCTACACCAAGTGTTCGTTTAAACGGTGTGGGATCTTTGGGTGCAAGCTCAACTCCATTATATGTAATGGATGGTATTCCTATCGATGTGGGTACAATTGTTAGTTTAAACCCTGAAGATTTTGAATCAGTTACTGTATTAAAAGACGCATCTTCTACCTCAATTTATGGTTCAAGAGCGGCGAACGGTGTAATTTATATTA
>CANEWV010000008.1 GCA_947442905.1 Chitinophagaceae bacterium
AATGAATTTTTTAACAGGCTTTCCTTCCATCCACTTTTGAATGAGGGTGTCCGCTAATACAATAGCCGTTACTTCTTCTTCAGAAGCGTCTAGTGCAATAGAAATATTGGTACGTACTTTTCCGTTGATACTTACTGGATATTCTTTTGAAGATTCAGTAACATGTTTTGCATCAAAAACAGGGTAGCTCGCGTCTAATATAGATCCTTCATTACCCGTAGCGGTCCATAACTCTGCAGCTACGTGTGGCGCATAAGGCGTTAATAAAACAAGTAATGGCGATAACACTTCTAATGATTTACATTTAATGTCTGCTAAATCATTTACACAAATCATAAACGCACTCACTGCCGTATTAAAACTAAATCGCTCAGTATCTTCTTCAATTTTTTTAATGGTACGGTGTAAAATTTTTAAAGCTTCAGGACTAGCTGGTTCAGTGTTGTATACCGCTCCTTTTTCTTCATCAAAAAATAAGCGCCATAGTTTTTTAATAAAACGGTGGACGCCTTCAATACCCTTGGTATCCCATGGTTTGCTTTGATCTACAGGGCCTAAAAACATTTCATACATTCTAAATGTATCGGCACCATATTTTTCTACCAAAATATCTGGGTTAACGGTATTGAATTTAGACTTGGACATTTTTTCAACCTCAACGCCGCAGATATATTTTCCGTTTTCCAATTCAAAACTTGCGTTTGCGTATTCATTGTTGCGCCATTTTTTAAAAGCTTCCATATCTAAGTCTACGCCGTCTACCATATTTACATCTACGTGTAATTTATCAACCTCTGTATTACCAACAAGTCCAGCAGATACAAATACTTGCGTTCCTTTTTTACGGAAAACAAAGCGGCTACTTCCCTGAATCATGCCTTGGTTTAAGAGCTTTCTAAACGGCTCGTCAAATCCAATATGACCAAGATCAAATAAAACTTTGGTCCACATACGGCTATATAACAAATGCCCTACCGCATGTTCGGTACCGCCAATATATAAGTCTACTTGATTCCAGTAATCACTCACTTTGCGGTCACAAAATACATCCGTGTTGTGTGGATCCATATAACGTAAAAAGTACCAGCTACTTCCTGCGTAACCCGGCATGGTATTGGTTTCCAGCTCTTTTTCTACCCATGCTGGAATATTAGCAAGCGGACCCTCACCTTCCGGACCCGGACTATAAGAATCTACTGCTGGTAGTAACAAAGGGAGCTCCGTTTCATCTAATGCAACCGCTACCCCATTTTTCCATTGTACCGGAAAAGGCTCACCCCAATACCTTTGTCTACTAAAAGCCGCATCGCGCATTTTATAATTCACTTTGCGTTTGCCAATGCCGCGCTCTTCTAATTTTGCGAGTGCAATTTCGATGGCATCGCGCATCATAATGCCGTTTAAGAAATCACTATTAAATAGAGGTGCATCTTTTGTTGAATTGGCTTCGTTACCATTATATGCATCTCCAATAATATTGGTGATCGGAATATTAAAATGCTGCGCAAATTTATGATCACGCTCATCGCCACATGGAACCGCCATAATTGCACCGGTACCATATCCTGCTAATACATATTCAGAAATCCAAATTGGAATTTGTTTACCATTAAATGGATTCACTGCAAAGGCGCCCGTAAAGCAACCCGATATTTTTTTCTCTGCTTGACGCTCTCTATCACTTCTGCTTTTTACGTACTGGATATAATTGTCTACCGCAATTTGTTGTTCTTTGGTAGTGATGGCAGCAATGATTTCATGCTCAGGTGCTACCACCATAAAATCGACACCAAAAATAGTATCAGGTCTTGTGGTATACACGGTTAATGTAGCATCTGTATCGAGTGCCGCAGAAGCAATTTTAAAATCAATTTCGGCGCCATAAGATTTACCAATCCAGTTGGTTTGCATTTCTTTCATGGCCTCACTAAACTCAATGATATCAAGCCCTGACAAGAGCCTGTCTGCATAATCAGTAATACGCAAATACCACTGACGTAACTTCTTTTTTACCACCGGATGTCCACCTCTTTCACTCACCCCATTCACCACTTCATCATTGGCTAAAACAGTACCAAGTGCTTCGCACCAGTTGACTTCACCATGACCACAAAAAGCAAGACGGTATTGCATTAAAATTTGCTGCTGCTCCTGATTCGAATATGCCTGCCACTCAGCTGCCGTAAATTGAATGCTCGCATCTGAAGGACATTCATATTCCGCATTACCATTTTTTTCAAACGCGTTGATCAAATGTAAAATGGGCTCTGCCTTAGTTTTTTGTTTGTTGTAAAAACTATTAAATAGTTGTAGAAAAATCCATTGCGTCCATTTGTAATAAGTAGCGTCGCAGGTTCTAATTTCTCTACTCCAGTCGTAACTAAATCCAATATTATCAAGCTGCGCTCTAAACGTATCAATGTTTTTATGGGTGCTTACCGCTGGATGAACACCATGCTCAATCGCATACTGTTCTGCGGGTAGTCCAAAAGCGTCATACCCCATTGGGTGCAGTACATTAAATCCTTTTAATCTTTTGTATCTGCTAAAAATATCGGAGGCAATATACCCCAACGGATGACCCACATGCAGGCCAGCACCACTTGGGTAAGGGAACATATCAAGCACGTAATACTTGGGTTTTGAAGACTCGTTACTCACTTTATAGGCATCCGAAGCTTTCCAAGCAGCCTGCCATTTTTTCTCGATTGCACTAAAATTATATTCCATGTTTCAAGCCTCTTTGCTAGCCGTATACTTTACAACTATTTTTTACGTTATACTTAAGTGAAAATTGGTTCTATTTTGGACTGCAAAGGTAAGCCTTTAGCCATAAACACTACCTTTGAGCCCAGGCAGAAAAGCAGCGAAAGAACCGGATTTTACAAGAAATTGAATCTAAATAACCCCAATTTACCTGATTTACTATGACGGATAGTGCTAAAATGTCTTTGAAACGCAGCAAACCCAATTATATCTATAGTATTGTTGGCGTAGCCCTTGTACTACTTATTATGGGCATCATGGGCTGGTTTTTCTTAAATATCAATGCCGTAGGCAACACTTTTAAGGAAGATATTCGCGTAAGTGCCTACCTCAGAACCCTCAATAAAGACACCATTGGTCAAATTCAGGCATTTATAGCGGAGCGCCCCTACACCAAAACGGTTACGTACGTAAATAAACAATCTGCTCAGGCCATTTGGAACAAAGAAAATAGTGAAGACTGGGCTAAAATTTTGGATTCAAACCCACTTCCGGAAAGCATTGACTTTTATGCTAAAGCCGAGTATGTGAACCAAGATTCGTTGAGTAAAATAGCTACTGAACTTATGGCCCGCTATGGTAATCAACTTACCGACCTTCAATACCCAAAAAGTTTAGTGACCAGCCTCAACGAAAGGGCTTCCAAAATTGGGCTTATCTTTTTAGTAGTTGCCATTATTTTATGCTCTATTGTAATCATTAGCATTGACAATACCATCAGACTTGCCATGTTTAGCAACCGCTTTTTAATTAAAACCATGCAAATGGTGGGTGCTACCCGCGGCTTTATTATTAAGCCATTAACCATCAAAGCTATTATCAATGGACTTATCAGCTCTGGCATTGCCATTGCCCTGGTATTTACCATCGTGAGCTGGGCAGAAAGCCAGTTTCCGCAACTAAAAGCCATTAGAGACTTTCAACATACCTTACTTTTATATGGTGGTCTGATTTTAATGGGCGTTGGTATATCTGTGTACAGTACGCACCGAAGTGTGCTGAAGTATTTGAAAATGAAACTAGACGATCTTTATTAACGAACGCTTCTTATCTTCGATTTAAATACTTTTACAAAAACATATTATGAGTCAACAAAAAAATTCTTTACCTACTTTATTTACAAAATCTAATTACACCTGGATGCTCATTGGCGGTCTAGTAATTGCTATCGGATTTTATTTACTCAGTGGCGGCAAGAGTACTGACCCTGCTGTGTTTGATACCAAAGAAGTATACAGCACAACGCGTATTACCATTGCACCAATTGTAATTATACTAGGTTTTGTAATTGAGATTTACGCCATCTTTAAAAAAGCAAAATAAGCAGAGGCTTACCGCTTTTTCATCTAACTTATATTCATGCAATTATTTCAAGCAGTTGTTATTGCCATTGTAGAAGGCTTAACAGAATTCTTACCTATTTCTTCTACGGGGCATATGATTATTGCAAGCTCCTTACTTGGTATTGCATCTGATCCATTTACCAAACTTTTTGAAGTCTGCATTCAACTAGGTGCTATTTTATCGGTAGTGGTACTCTATTATAAAAAGTTTTTTCCACTCACAAACTGGAAATTCTATATTAAATTATTAGTGGCCGTTACACCGGCACTTGCCATTGGATTTGTTTTATCAGATGCCATTGATGCGTTATTAGAAAGCCCTAAAACAGTTGCAGTAACCTTGCTATTAGGTGGTATTGCACTTCTATTTGTAGACAATTTATTTAAGGGGCCAATAGTAGAATCAGAAGAAAAAATCACTTTCAATAAAGGACTGATGATTGGATTTTGGCAATGTCTTGCACTCATACCTGGTATGAGCAGAAGTGCTGCTACCATTATTGGTGGTATGCAACAAAAACTAACCCGTAATGTAGCCGCCGAATTCTCTTTCTTTTTAGCCGTTCCAACGATGGCTGCTGCCACTGGTTATAAACTGCTTAAGGCTTATAAAACTACGCCAGATATCCTACTCAACAAAGAAAATCTAATCCTATTAGGGGTTGGTAATTTAGTCGCTTTTATAGTAGCGCTTCTAGCCATTAAATTTTTTATTGGATTCTTACAAAAGCATGGCTTTAAACTCTTTGGATGGTACCGCATCATTGCTGGTATTACGCTTCTTACACTTATCTACACGGGTATCTTAAAATAATTGGACGGCAGCTTTTGTTTTGTACTTGAAGCCCTTATCTTTAAGAAAATAAAAACGACTGCATGCAAACTGCACCCAAAAAAGTAATTAATGGTTGGGCCATGTATGATTGGGCCAATAGTGTATATAACCTAGTTATTACTTCTACCATTTTCCCTGCATATTACGAAGCCGTTACTGGCGATGGCAACGAAGCAACTATCGTTGACAAAATCAAAGTTGGCAATTACGAGTTTTCAAATACTGCTTTGTACAATTATATATTAGGCATCGCATTTGTTATCGTTGCAATACTATCTCCAATTTTATCTTCTGTAGCAGACTACAGAGGAAATAAAAAACAATTTCTACGATTTTTTTGCACCATGGGTTCCATCTCCTGCGCTTCCTTGTATTTTTTTGACAAGGACCATATCAATGGAGGATTGATATCTGTAATCATAGCATGTATTGGATTTTGGAGTAGCCTCGTATTTTACAACTCTTATTTGCCTGAAATTGCGGCACCAGAAGATAGAGACAGAATAAGTGCAAAAGGATTTATGATGGGTTATGTGGGTTCTGTATTGTTACAATTGATATGTTTTGTTTTTGTATTAAATCCAGCGCTTTTTGGCATAACAGTTGGCAAAGCTTCACAAATATCTTTTTTACTTGTAGGTATATGGTGGATAGGTTTTGGTTGGCTTGCCATTGGCCGGTTACCTGAAGGGCGAGGTGTTAAAGGCGCTCACACAAAAAACCTATTTACACAGGGTTACAAAGAATTACATAAGGTTTGGCTAGAACTTAAAACACAACCTACACTTAAACGTTTTTTAACCGCATTTTTCTTTTACAACATGGGTGTTCAAACAGTAATGCTAGCTGCTACACTATACGGCAAGAGTGAATTAAATATTCCTACCACCAATTTAATTTTAGCCATTTTAATTATCCAAGTAGTTGCAATTCCTGGTGCTAATTTGATGGCAAAAATGGCAACCAAATTTGGCAATTTTAATACATTAAAAATAGCGGTGGTTATATGGATTGGCGGTTGTATTATGGGATATTATTTACCCCGTAATAGTGTTGTTCCGTTTTACACTTTAGCCGTAGTAGTTGGATTTGTAATGGGGGGTATTCAATCTGTGAGTAGGAGCACCTATTCAAAATTAATGCCCGTTACACATGACACTACTAGTTATTTTAGTTTTTATGATGTTACAGAAAAAATTGCCATCGTAATTGGCATGTTTAGTTTTGGATATATCAATGAAATTACTGGATCGCAAAGAAATTCGGTTTTAGCCTTAACCATATTTTTTATTATAGGGTTTATATTGTTGTATAGGACTTCAAAACTGGAAAAGCATGCAACTGTATAGCATCAATGCTGGAAATTTTAAATTAGACGGTGGCGCCATGTTTGGTGTTGTGCCAAAAAGTATTTGGAACAGAACCAATCCTGCAGATGAAAACAATATGTGCAGTTGGACGATGCGCTGCCTACTTATACAAGACGGAGGCCGTTTAATACTTATAGACAACGGCATGGGCGACAAACAAGATGCTAAATTTTTCGGTCATTACTATTTACATGGAAATGATACCCTAGAAAAATCTTTAGCGAAGCATGGTTTTACGCCAAGTGATATCACGGATGTTTTTTTAACCCACTTGCATTTTGATCACTGCGGAGGATCCATAAAAAAAGACGGCGACAAATTAATTCCTGCTTTTAAAAATGCAAAATACTGGAGCAATGAAGCGCACTGGAACTGGGCTACCGTTCCCAATGAGCGTGAAAAAGCTTCTTTTTTAAAGGAAAATATTTTACCTATTCAGGCGTCGGGTCAACTATCATTTATAGATGCCCCTGCTACTCATTTTACAAGCAACGGTTTACTTAATAGCAGTTCTTTTACAAATAATATTGACATTCGGTTTGTGCATGGGCACACCGAAAAAATGATGCTACCTCAAATTCATTACAAAGGACATACCATTGTTTATATGGCCGATTTGCTGCCTTCGGTGGGGCATTTGCCATTACCGTATGTAATGTCTTATGATATGTTTCCGTTAACAACACTCACTGAAAAGAAATCTTTTTTACAAGAGGCTTTTGAAAAACAGTATGTGCTCTTTTTTGAACACGACGCTGTGCACGAATGCGTAAAACTTATACAAACAGAAAAAGGGATTAGAGCTGGCGAAGCCTTTAGAATAGCAGATTTATAGAGGGGGTGTTATAACTAGTTTCAAACCTACCTCGCTTTAACGAGCGAACTTAGAGGATAGCGGAGGTTTTTAAAACTCATCATATCCGCTTTAATACTTCCCACAATAATGGAACTTTCGATGCGTACCGGAATATGGTTTAAATCGTCGGTAACCCAGATGGTCATTTTTTCTCCTCCCTCAAACAAAGTTCCTTTGAGTAGTAAGGGCTTAAATTTTATAGCATTAAAACTGCCGTACTGCGTTTTTATACGCTCTTTGCCGAGGTATTTAATGTAGACATTGTAGACCTGATTGTCTAAAAATAAATTAAACGGAATTTTATCTTCTGGCTTGTATTTATTAAAATCAATATTGCGCAAATAATAGATAGAGCTCACAACATCCTGTACGCAATTGGGGATTTTAAATACACCCTCAGCACCTGTTGCCGTATTGAGCTTTTGATTGAAAACAATATTTTCTTGTTTCTTGTACGATCCTTCTTCAATATTTCTAACAAATTTAATGGGCTGCAAATGAAGCGTATCGATATAGGATTCGTAGCGGTCGCGCACTTTAAATATCCAATCGTACCTGCTATTTGATGTCCCAATACAAGTAACGTGGTAAGAAGGCGTCTCGTTTATTTTTTCTTGCGCTACCCCAAATTTTGCGGATCCGGCATTAATGTATAATCCAATTACCGAATAGTATAAGTTATAACTAATTTCTTCGCCGCTATTAAAAGCAAAATTTTTAATGCCGCAAAAATCATCTCCTGCTTTTAATGGATGTACTAAAAACAAACAGATAAAACAGTAAGCTGCTATTTTTTTAATCATCTGATTTGAATTAAGAGCGCTTTCTAAAATATTGTAAACGTAATAATATCATGCCACCTAAGCAAGCGGGTATAATTAAATTTAACAGCCAAATGCCGCCTGCCGCCGCTAAAATTCCCATCGTATTTGAACTATACATGCCAAATAAAATCAAACTCACTTTCCCTCTAATACCTAATTCTGCTAGGGTTAAGGTAGGTATAATAGCGAGTATTAAGAAAAGCACCCCAGTAAGCGCCATAATTGTTGGGGGATCAATAAGAACGCTGCACAATCTAAAAATTAACAAATATTGAAGTAAAAATACAAGGTACCGAGCGCTAGAAATAAAGGAAAGTTCGAGTAATAAACGTTTAGGGATCGATTGTACCGATGTAATTAAAAAAACGTACTTAGAAAAAAAGGAGACCTTGGCTAGTTTATTTGCAAAAAACGGAATGGCCATATAACAAATAATAAACAAGCCAACCACTACAAACAAACTGCCATATAGCATAGATAATAAAGACGCCGATAAGTGAAGTTGATCCTGTAAGCCAATGCGTATATTAGGAAACAACCAAATAATTGCAATCAAACCAGCAATGAGAGTAACTAAGAGTTGACTAGCGCTTGCTACAAAAGAAAGCACCACGCCTTTTAAGCGGTTACCATCAGATAGTAACATTGATTTACCAATTGATTCTCCCACTCTATTAATGCTAGAAAATGAAACCGCCTGCCCTGTTAAAATAGCCGCATACGCTGCCTTAAAAGAAAGTGGCTCTAACTTATTTGTTAAACGCTTCCATTTAAATGCTTCTAGACCCCAATTAAACGCTGTTAATAAGGTTATGCTAAGTAAGTGCCAAAAAGCAGTGGCCACTGGTATTTGTTGCAATGAGTCAATAAAACTGGGCAGCTGTTTTTGTTCACTTATTTGATGATAAATAGAATAGCATAGCCATACAAATATGATGGGGGCCAACAGGTACTGAACAAATATGTTTATTTTCTTTTGCAGTGCTAGCAGCATTTAAATGACTCAAAAAAGCTTGTAGAGCAAAAGTAGGTAGAATCTCAAAGGAAGCTTGTAATTTCACATCAAATTGAAAAAAGATCAGATCATATTAGGCATTGACCCCGGCACCCAACTTATGGGATACGCCCTCTTGCGCATTACAAATAGCACGCCGCAAGTGATACTGATAGATGCTTTAAAACTAACCGGGCAAAAAGATATTTACGCCCGCCTCGAAATGATTCATACCAAGGTTGTAGAACTTATTAAATTATATCAACCTACCACTTTTGCTATTGAAGCTCCCTTTTTTGCAAAGAATGTACAAAGTATGCTTAAGTTAGGAAGGGCTCAGGGTGTAGCGATTGCCGCAGCCATGCAAACGGGGCTCTCTGTTACTGAGTACGCACCTAAAAAAGTAAAACAATCGATTACCGGAAACGGTAATGCAAGTAAAGATCAGGTTTGGCAAATGCTACAACGTACACTTCAAATAGAAGTAAAGCCACAATACTTTGATGCTACGGATGCCCTTGCAGTTGCACTTTGCCATTACTACCAGAGCTCATCGCCGTTAGCAGCAGCTAGTGGAAAAGGATTTAAAGGATGGGACGATTTTATTGCAAAAAATCCAGGAAAAGTTAAACTATAAAATAGGCTTGACTGCTTATAAAGCAGCAACAATTTTACTTTGTACTAGCGCTAATAATTCAGGCGTTACCTTTATTTTTTCTTTGGTAAAATTAATATCGTTGGCGCTATTGATAGGCATCAAATGAAGATGCGCATGTGGTACTTCAAGCCCTACAACACTCATGCCACAACGGTTACAAGGAAATGCTTTTTCGATAGCTGTAGCTATGGGTTTTGCAAATACTAATATTTTTTGCAGGTAGTTGTCTGATAAATCAAAAAACTTATCGGTTTCATTTTTAGGAACAATGAGTACATGCCCTTCCACTAACGGAAACACGTCTAAAAAGGCATAAAAGTTTTCGTCTTCCAAAATTTTGTAAGAAGGAATTTCTCCAGCAATGATTTTAGAAAACAAAGTCATACAGTACAATTAAACGGTGATGTTATCAACCCTGAATTTTAAAACACCAGCAGGCGTTTGAATCTCTGCAACTTCACCCACAACTTTACCCATCAAACCTTTTCCGATTGGAGAAGTACCGGATATTTTTTGTGCTTTTAAATCTGCTTCTTTTTCACCTACAAGTTGATAGGTAACCGTTTTTTTAGTGGCCATATTGGTAATAGTCACTTTAGTAAGGATGGTTACTTTACTGGTATCAATTGTTTTGGTATCTACAATTTTAGCATTGGCAATCACGCCTTCCAATTGCTTGATTTTTGCTTCAAGCATACCCTGCGCTTCTTTTGCCGCATCATATTCTGCATTTTCTTTTAAGTCGCCTTTCTCTCTCGCTTCACCAATGGCTCTAGAGGCCGCAGGGCGGTCAATAGATTTCATCTTTTGTAACTCTTCACGCATTTTTTCAAATGTCTCCATCGTTACATACATATTCGTATCACTCATATAGTAAGCTTTAAGTTGGATAAAAAAAGACAACGCCACATTTGACTGCAGCGTTGGACGTCAAAAATAATTAATTTAATTAGATTCCGAGCTTGTCAAGTACAATTTTTGCCATTAAATAGAAGGCTTCATGGCTATAACCGGCAATATGAGGGGTAATGATCACATTGGGCTGGTTGCAAAGCCAGTCTAACTGCAGTTTTTCTACCTCGGAGTAAGTGCTTAAGTTTTCATTTTCTAGCACGTCTAAACCAGCGGCTTTTATTTGGCCATTTTTTAAGGCAGTAATCATAGCTGTTGTGTCTGCTACTTTGCCCCTACAGGTATTAATAAAATACGGCGATTTTACAAGGCTTGCAAAAAAAGAGGCAGAGGCGTAATGAAGTGTTTCGGGCGTTAATGGCAAATGTAAACTCACCACATCGGCGTTTGCAGAGAGTGTAGCAAGATCTACAAATTCAATATTTGCTAAATTCGTTTCCTGCTTGTATTTATCGTGCGCAATTATTTGCACACCAAAAGATTGAAGCCTACTTGCAAATGCATTTCCTGTATGACCCATTCCAATAATGCCTACTGTTTTTCCAAAAAGTGCATCGGCCCTATTGGCGTCTCTAATCCACAAGCCATTTTTTACTTCTGCAAAACTAGCGCTCACTTTGTTCATGAGATTTAGTAAAAGTGCTATCGCATGTTCACCTACTGCACCAGCATTGCCTTCTGGACTACTTACACAAATAATATTTTTAGATGCCGCAAACTCGGTATCAATTAATTCCATCCCACTTCCAAGACGAGCAATCCAATTGAGCGCAACCGCTTTTTCAAGTAAGGCCTGATCAATTTTGATACGCGTGCTTACCACAAGTCCGGTAGCCGTAGAAATGATAGTTGCTAATTCGTTGTAGGTAACTGCTTCAGACAATACAACTTCGAAACCCTTGTCCTGCAAGCGTTGTGTCAAATAGGGATGAGCCGGTGCGGTAATTATTACAATAGGTTTCACAAGTTACATTTATTTCATTTTAAATGTGAGTGCTGCAAAATCTGCTACACTTAACTGCTCTGGTCTTTTGGTAAATATTTCTTCTTGCAATGTTTCGGGCGTAAACATTCCTTTTAATGGATTGCGTAACATTTTTCGGCGCTGACCAAATGCTGCTTTTACAACGGCAATAAATGATTTTTCGGAGCGCATATCTACCACGTCATTACGGCGTGTTAATTTAATAACACCACTATCTACTTTAGGTGGCGGATTAAAAGATTCGGGCGGTACATCAAATAAATATTCGGCGTGGTAATACGCTTGCACGAGCACACTTAAAATACCATAGTCTTTATTGCCCGGACCAGATACAATACGCTTGGCTACTTCTTTTTGAAACATCCCAACCATCACGGGCACTTGGCCTTTCCACTCCAGTACACGAAATAATATTTGAGATGAAATATTATATGGGAAATTGCCAACTACTGTAAATGGTTCTAAAAAAGGAGGCGCACAATCTAAAATACTTTCATGTACAATTTTACCAATTATAGAAGGGTAAGTTTTTTCGAGATACGCTACTTTTTCGTCGTCTAATTCTACCGCTTTAAAATCGAGTACCGGCTTTTGTAAAATATATTTTGTGATGGCACCAGCACCAGGCCCAACTTCTATAAGTCGCTCACAGTTTGGAATGGCGTCCACAATGGAAAGACAAATTTTTTCGTCTTTTAAGAAGTGCTGACCCAGCGATTTTTTGAGTGTATATTCCACGTTGCAAAAGTAAGCAATTCTAAGGCGTAAGTGGTCGTTCGCCTCCTAAGTACGCTTAACCCATAAACATGCTATTATTGGGTCAAATATTCGTAATTTTATACTCTAAAACAGCCCGGATGAGTATTGAGACGCAAAAACCAATTATAGGATTTTCATGTGGTGACCTAAATGGCATTGGATTAGAAATTATCCTTAAAACGCTTTCCGACAGCCGTTTACTTGATTTTTGCACGCCGGTTATTTTTGCCAGTAGTAAAAGCGTCAATTTTTACCGCAAAAGCTTACCTGAATCTAACTTTAGCTATGCAAGTGGCAGAGACTTTTCTAAACTCAACCCAAAACAAGTAAATATCTATTCTTGCTGGGAAGAGGAAGTAGTGATCACGCCTGGTCAGCTCAATGAAATTGGTGGAAAATATGGACGTTTATCTTTAGAAGCCGCCGGACAGGCATTAAAGGATGGTCATATTGATGGACTAGTTACCGCGCCTATTCATAAAAAAAATATTCAATCAGAAACGTTTAACTATAGTGGGCATACCCCGTATTTAAAAAACCTGTTTGGCACCAAAGACCTTTTAATGTTTATGGTTGCTGAAAATTTACGCATTGGACTACTTACCGAGCATGTTACGATTGCTGAAGTCAATAAATACATTACGGTAGAAGGCATCATGAGCAAACTAAAAATGATGCACGCCAGTTTACAACAAGACTTTAGTATTGACAAACCAAAAATTGCTGTACTAGGCCTTAACCCACACGCCGGTGATGAGGGACTTATTGGTAAAGAAGAACTTGAAATTATTAAACCTGCCATTGCAGAAGCACGTAAAAACAACATGCTTGTATTTGGCCCTTATAGTGCTGATGCATTTTTTGCAAGAGGCCAATATGAAAAATTTGACGCTGTACTTGCGATGTATCACGACCAGGGACTCATTCCATTTAAATCACTTGCTATTGGAGAAGGCGTAAACTTTACGGCTGGATTAACAGGTGTAAGAACCAGCCCAGACCATGGTACTGCATTTGATATTGCAGGCAAGGGCATTGCTGATCACAGCTCTTTTGTAGCAGCTACGTTTGAATGTATCGAAATCATTAGAACCAGAAAAGGCTACAAAGAAATGCGCATCAATCCACTTCGCAAAAGAAGTGCACGTATGCTTGCTGGCGCAGTAGATGAAAGAATTGAAGAGCAGTAGTTAATTGAATATAGCCGCAGGTATACCTTTGTTAACGCTATAGTTTTTATAGCTTATCTCTACACGACCTTTTTTATTTTTTAACTGCTGAGCAGCAGAAAGCGGTTTGCTATCATCTTCAAACTCTAACGTAATCCCTTTGGGTAGTTTGTAGTTTTTAGTGTTGAATTCAAACACCACTTTATCAGGCAAGCCGTAATTACTATAAGCCCCATAATTCATAAGCATGGTATAAGTGCCGTTTTCTTTGGTGGTAGTAATAGCTTTTTCGATTAAACTTTCTTTTTCATTAATATACAGCGTACTTATAACAACATCACTTGTTTCTTCGTTGGGAAGTAATTTTACCACCCTTAATTTTTTAGTGCCAACATCTTGTAAGCCCGCATCAATAGTGGTATAGTTTGAAGAAGCAATGAGTGAACTTAAATTAACAGAAAGCCCTCCTTTTGGAAGTAAAGAAATACCACCTTCTTTTTTGATTTTAAATAAGTTAGGCTTCTTAAAATAAATTTTAATTTTTCCTATGGGTGCTTTGATAAAAGCAATATCCGTTTTCATGACACCGGTAGCTTCATAATTATCTACAAGCTCCAGTTTTGCCTTAACTTTTTTAATAAGTTGTGCGGCGTCTTGCGCCATAGCAAGCGATGCACAAAAAATAAACAAAACAAACAAACGACACTTTTTCATACACGAATATTAACTAAGGATATCTTTTTTTCTAAACACAAGTAAAGTGGCAACAAAAAATCCAATGGTATGTGCCACGAGCACTAGCGATGCTCTAATAATTTTTTCCGGATTTTGGATACTCCCAATAATGGCTTCGTTGGAGGCATTTACTTTAATATCAAAAAACTCTTTCCACCCAATCATATGCGTAGTAAACAAATATGGCTTGATAATATTAAATATGGGAATATTAAGCGTACTTAATATGGTAAAAAATACAATCACGCTCATGGTTGCAACAATGGGCCCTATCGAGTTTTCGGCAAACACAGATAAGAAAAACCCAAGCGCCGCAACGGTTGTCATGGCCAGGGCTGCGAAGCCAAAGGCACCAATATACCGCCAAAAAACATCCGACTCTTTTAATAAAACCACATAGCTGGTTTTTAATAAAAACATATCGTCGGTGCCAAATAAAAGCATGCTTCCAAATAATGCCAATATCGCAAGCCAAACGAGTAGCATTAAAGTGTATATAATGGCTGCAATAAATTTTGCGAGTAATAACGTAGTACGGCTATAAGGTTTAATTAATAATAATCGCAGCGTGCCCATATTGGCTTCACCAGAAATCATATCGGCGGCAATTAGGGCAATTAATAGCGGCACGTGCACGAGCAGTAATTGAAGCATCACATAACAAACCAAATAGCCATTTAAAATTTTACCATCAATTTCAAGTGAACTGCTTAAGTCGTTTAGCATAAAATCGAGGTAGCTTTTACCATCTAATTTTAAGCCAAACTGAATGATACCAATAAGTGCAGCCACTGCTCCAAAAGCGATATAAGTTCTTGGACGCTTAAATATTTTATACAATTCTACCTGAACAAGACTAAACATAAGATGGCGTTGAAGTGATACGTAAAAAATAATCTTCCAAAGAATGCATGGGTTTTACAGATAACACCCCAATACCCATTTCAACTAAATTTTTATGTAAAGTAGGGAGCAATTTTTCGTCGAGCTGCATACATATTTCTTTATCCGAAGAGCGGTCGATCAGTACATGACTCGCCCAGTTTGTTTGCATGAGCTGCTTTGTTGCCTCAATATTATTAAGTGTTTGAATGGCTACCACTGTTTTACTCGTGTCAAATAAATCTTTACTATCACCCTCTACTAATTTGCAACCTTTATCTATAATAATAAGCCTTGTGGCAACTTGTTCTATTTCTGATAACAAGTGAGAAGAAACGAGAACTGTTTTTCCTTGTACTCTACTGAGTTGTAAAATTAAATTTCTGATGTCCGCAATGCCTTGTGGATCCAATCCATTGGTAGGTTCGTCAAGTAAAATAAGTTGCGGGTCATTTACCATGGCCATGGCAATGGCAAGTCGTTGTTTCATCCCTTGCGAAAAAGTGCGGACCAAATCATGTGCTCTAGCAGCAAGTCCAACAACATCTAATTCATGTAATAGTTGCAGTCTGGTTTTTGATACGCCACTTAATGCAGAAAATATTTTTAAGTTTTGATACGCCGTTAAGTATTCATACATCGCTGGCTTTTCTATAACAGCACCAACATTTTGCATAATAGCAGCCCTGTTGGCTTGTAGTGGCATACCAAAAATTTCGATACTACCACAGGTTGGTGTTATCAGCGAAAGGAGCATGCGAATGGTGGTGCTTTTTCCTGCTCCATTTTGACCTAAAAAGCCATACACATCTCCTTTATTTACAGAAAATGATAGATCATTGACTGCTGTAAATTGATGCCCAAATTTTTTGGTGAGACCCTGCACTTGTATAACTGAAGACATACTATAATAACAAACAAGTAGCCAAGATGTTCGGTAATAAAAAAGCCCCCACAAAAGTGGAGGCTTTTAAAAATATAGACAGTGCTATTATTTGTATTGAGGCATTAACCCTTTAGCTAATTCAACCATTTTGTTAAGGCCATCTTCAGGTAAATCTCCTTTTTTGAAGGCAGCTAAAACTTCAGGTAATTTGTTTTCCATTTCCATTAAGAAATGAGCTTCAAATTCTTTTACATTTTTAACAGCTACTTCACGAAGTAAACCTTGTGTACCTAAGTAAATGATTGCAACTTGCTTTTCTACGGTAAATGGCGTGTACTGAGCTTGCTTTAAGATTTCTACGTTACGTGCACCTTTGTCAATTACAGATTTAGTGGCAGCATCAAGGTCTCCACCAAATTTAGAGAAGGCTTCTAACTCACGGTATAAAGCTTGGTCTAATTTAAGGG